>JAHJBW010000140.1 GCA_018813405.1 Candidatus Margulisiibacteriota bacterium
TAACCTTAACTGCCGTTATTGCGATTCGCCTCTGGCCTTGCGGGTTAGCCAGGTGACAACCCCGCTGGATGAAATACTGCAAAAAGTGGATGCCCTTCACAACAATCGCTCACTTCATAAAAGCGTCAGCATAACTGGCGGCGAGCCGCTTTTGCAGGTCGACTTCCTTAAGGGCCTGATACCGGAACTGAAGAAGAAAGGCCTGCTGACCTATCTGGAGACCAACGGGGTACTGCCAAACCATCTTGAAGAAATAATCCCGCTTATAGACATCGTTTCACTGGACTATAAACTGGTTTCGGCCACGGGGCTTTCGGACTATTCAAAAGAGACAGGGAAGTCGATTGAGGTGTCGTCCATAGCCAAAAAGAGCGGATATTTGCAGGATTATTTTATCAAGGCGGTCTTTACCAAAGAAACCAAAGCAAAAGAGATCGATGAGATGTCCGCCATTATTTCCGGCATCGACGAGGACGCGGAGCTTTTTCTTCAGCCAGTGACACCTCACGGAGAAGTGAAACACCGTCCAGACGCGGAAAAAATAATGTCACTGCAGGCGGTTGCCAAGAGAAAACTGAAGAATGTCCGGGTGATACCCCAGATACACAAGTTACTGGGCCTGGCTTAATTCGTCCACCAGCTCTTTGAGCCATTCAATGTGTTTTTCCCTGTCTTTTTCAAAGTTAAGGCTTTGCATTGAGCCCAAAAGCTCAAGCTTGTATTTTGCCGCCTTGTAAGAGGAGTAGGCCAATGAATTCTCGACCAGGCGCGCCCCTTTTTCGGATATCTTCATCCCCAGATTCCTGACCGCCAGGGTATAGGTCGCTATTAATCTTGAATACCTGTCGAACTCGTCGCGGGAGGAGGATAGCAGGCGCTTAAGGTGCATTTTTTTCAGTATCATGATCGACTTTAACCAGGCAAGCCGTTTGGACTCTTCGACCACCTCGAATATCTCGTGAACCGTGACGCCTCTTTGGAGGAGGTCGATGTTGATCTTTTTTATGACCTCTTTCAGCTCAAGCTTCTTTTGATTGTCCAGAATAAAAATTGCCTTGGTGGTGAAATGCCTTAGCTTTCTTAGCAGGGCCTCTTTTTCGCCGATGGAAATATCCGTTAAAAGGTCGATCTTTTTACTGTCTTCTCCCGTGAAAGCCTTTTCCAGGTCCCATTTTGAAAGGTCCAGGTCCAATTCCCTGGCAAATATCTTGATGTCTTCAAGGCGGATCTCTTTTACTTCTGAAAGATAGTATCCCAGTATGATGCGGGCGTTCTTTGATCTTAGAATAAGCCTTGAGATGCTTTCGGGATCCTTTAGCTTCTCTTTTATGGCTTCATGGATGTATGAATAAAGCTCATCAAGCTCTTCGTCGCGTTTGGCCAGAATTGGTCCCACCACGGGCTGGTTTTCTTCTTTTTCAGGGGTTTCTCTCTGAATAACGGCAGGAACGCGCTCAAACATTCTGGGTAGTGATCTTGCGCGTTTCTTACTGCCAAGCGTGAATTGCCGTTTATCGCCTTTGCCTTCGGCCTTTGAAATATCAGGGGTCTTGTCCAGCAGGTCGCGCACAACCTCGGTAAAGCTCTTGGAGGGATCGATCTCTCCTATACGCTTTTTAATGAGTTCGCGGTCGGCGCCCGTAAGCTGCATTTGTCCTGCCGCCGCCAGGGTTTGCTCCAGTAGTCCGGCCTGTATGATAGGTTCGTTGCTCATGGTGCCTCTATATGATATATCGTGTTATAAGGGCAAAAACTTGTATCCCACTTGACAATCTCCATTTTATGATGGCATAATGCCCAAGACAAGGGAGGTGAATTAAATGGCACAGGCATATTGCGTAAAATGCAAGAAAAAGGTTGAGGTGAAGGACGCTAAAGAGGTTACTATGAAGAATGGAAGAAAAGCCCTTAAAGGCGTTTGCCCGACCTGCGGTACCAAGGTATTCAAAATAGGCGGATAGTCTGTTATAATTAACAGGCTATGCCCCCTAATAATTTCGTACACCTGCATGTTCACTCGGAGTACAGTCTTCTGGATGGTGCTTCGCGGATAAAAGATCTGGTAGCCAGGGCTAAAGAGCTGGGAATGCCGGCTTTGGCCCTTACCGATCATGGGAATATGTATGGTATACTCAAGTTTTACAACTCGGCTAGAGAGGCTGGCATAAAGCCCATTCTGGGTTGTGAAATGTATGTTGCTCCCCGAAGCCGATTTGACAAGGAAACCAAGGAAGACCGTTCACCCTACCACCTTACGCTCCTGGCAAAGAACAATAACGGCCTTAAAAACCTTTTCAAGCTGGTTTCTTTGGCCTCGATCGAAGGCTTTTATTCCAGACCCCGCATTGACCGCGAACTTATAGAAAAATATGGCAAGGACCTGGTAGCCCTGAGCGGCTGTTTGAAAGGGGAAATACCCTATCTGCACGAGAAAGGCCTGGAGGACAAGGCGCGGGAAGCGGCCGAATTTTACAGGGGTGTATTTGGCGAGGATTTTTATATCGAGATACAGGACCTGGATCTCCCCGAACAGAAAAAGCTTGTTCTGGGCCTGGTCAAATATGCCCGAGACCTAAATATCCCGCTGGTGGCCACCAACGATATCCATTATGTCCGCAAGGAAGATGCCTTTGTCCAGGACGTTCTGCTCTGTATACAGACTGGGAAGTTCCTTGACGATGAAAAGCGCATGAAACTGGAAACCCCGGAGTTCTATCTAAAATGCAGGGAAGAGATGGAGAAAATATTCCCCGACCTGCCGGACGCGCTTGACAATACTTTCAAAATAGCTGAAAAATGCAACGTGGAGATAGACCTTGGCAAGCTTCATCTGCCGCACTACGGGGTGCCGGGGAACAGAAGCCTGGAGGGCTATTTGAAAGAACTGGTCAGGACGGGCATAGAAAAACGCTATGGTGTTGTTGTTGACGGAGAGACGGTAGTCCCCCCCGAGGTAAAGAAAAGGGTGGAATATGAGCTTGCCACCATAAACAAGATGGGATTCGCGGCCTATTTCCTGATAGTCCAGGACTTTATCAGCTTTGCCAAAAGCTCGGGCATTCAGGTGGGGCCTGGCAGGGGGTCGGCGGCCGGCAGTGTGGTCTCGTACGCCCTTGGTATTACCAATGTCGATCCATTCAAGTATAACCTTATCTTTGAAAGGTTCCTCAACGAAGAACGCGTCAGCATGCCGGACATAGACATAGACTTTTGCATAGAACGGCGTTCGGAGGTCATTGACTACGTTGCAAAAAAATACGGCCAGGACCACGTGGCGCAGATAGTTACCTTTGGGACCATGGCGGCGCGCGGCGCCATAAGGGATACGGGACGAGTTTTACGGGTGCCGCTTCCAGAAGTGGACAGGGTAGCCAAGATGGTGCCTTTTTCACCGGACATGACCCTGAACAAAGCCCTGGAGATGAACAAGGAGCTTAAAGGGGTCTACGATTCCGAAGAAGTTGTAAAAAAACTGGTGGATACCGCCAAGAGCATAGAAGGCATGCCGCGACATGCTTCGGTGCATGCCGCCGGGGTAGTGATCTCTGAGAAACCCCTTGCTGAATACGTTGCCCTGCAGAAGCTTGATGAAAACGTCATAGTAACGCAGCTGCCCATGGAGGACCTGCAGCAGATAGGCTTGCTAAAGATGGACTTCCTTGGCTTGCGCAACCTTACCATGATCGCGGACAGTGTGGAGATAATCAAGCATACCCAGGGCATTGAAGTTGACATAAATAAATTGCCCATGAACGATATAGAGACGTTTAAAATGCTTTCGGCCGGAGAGACCACGGGCATATTCCAGCTTGAGTCGCGCGGCATGCGAGCGCTAATAAAGGACCTGCATCCTGACAATTTTGAAGAAATAATCGCGCTTCTGGCACTGTACAGGCCGGGACCGCTGGAATCGGGCATGGTTACGGACTTTGTCGACAGGAAGCACAAGCGCAAAGAAGTAAAATACGACCTTCCACAGCTTGAACCTATCCTGCAAGAGACTTATGGAGTTATCCTGTACCAGGAGCAGGTCATGGAGATAGCCTCCAAAATAGCGGGCTTTTCCATGGGACAGGCGGACGTATTGCGCGCGGCCATGGGCAAGAAAAAGGTCAAGGAGATGCAGAAGCAGAAGGAAGACTTTGAGAAAGGCGCTGTTGCCCGCGGGGTTTCGCACCACAAGGCCAAACAGCTTTTCGAACTGTGCGCCAAATTCGCCGGTTATGGCTTCAATAAATCTCATTCTACATCCTACGCCTTTATCTCGTACCAAACGGCTTATCTTAAGGCAAACTTCCCTAAAGAATTCCTGGCGGCGCTTTTGACGTCGATAATGAGCAATACCGACAAGGTGTCAGAATATATCATTGAAGCGCGGCGCATGGGCATAAAACTGCTGGCGCCCGACATTAACCAGAGCTTTAGAAAGTTCACTGTAGTGGATGAGGGTATCCGCTTTGGCATATCGGCCATCAAAAATGTTGGAGACGCGGCCATTGATTCCATCATTTCTGCCAGGAAAGAGGGGCCCTACACATCTTTTATCGACTTCTGCAGGCGCGTCGACACCCGGGCTTGCAATAAAAAGGTCATAGAGAGCCTTATCAAGGCCGGCGCGTTTGATTCGATGGGAAAAGGAAGGGCCTACTTGCTGACAATACTGCCTAAAACACTTGAAAGGACCAATCAGGAGCAAAAGGAGAGGGCAAACGGGCAGGAGGCCTTGTTCGATCTTACAGCGCGGCGCGAGGATATACAACCGGGCGAGGTGGAGATGGATATTTCTGTAGATGAGTTCCCTCCTGACCATCTGCTGCGCCTGGAAAAAGAGGTGCTTGGGCTTTACATCTCGGACCATCCCCTTGAGCACATCAGGGATTCGCTTGAAGCGCAAATAAATACCAGGATAAGCGAAATAGCCGAAAAAAAAGAAGGCGATATCGTTCAGGTGGGCGGCATGCTCAATAATTGCCGCGTCATCAATACCCGCAAAGGCGACCTTATGATGGTCGCCAATCTGGAAGACCTGACCGGCAGTATTGGAGCGGTCATCTTTCCTAAAACGTACAAAAAATTCTCCAGCCTGCTGGTGAACGATGCTATTCTGCGTTTTAAAGGCAAGGTCAATCGGGATACCAGGACCGAGGAATTCAATATCGCGGTGGAAGAAGTTTACACCCTCGAAGAACTGCAAAAGGTCCGCTCCCTGCATGTGGAGATAGTTGAGGCGAAGGAGACCGGCACGCTGGCCAGGCTCAAGGAGATACTCACATCCCATAACGGGAGCGAGCCGGTCATGTTATACTATGATGGACGGTGCATACAGGCGGATACGGCTTTATATGTTAATATTTGTCCTGAGCTTATTTCAGCCATAGAAGATCTGCTTGGATCCGGATCGGCAAGGGCTGAGCTAAAAGCCGTGAAGGCATGAGATCAGGATCAGGAGGGAATAAAAATGGACATAAGTAAATTTAAGTTTGATAAGGATGGATTGATCCCGGCGATCGCGCAGGACCATAAAGATGGGACGGTTCTAATGCTGGCGTATATGAACAAGGAATCATTGCGGAAGACAATTGATACAAAAGAGATGTGGTACTGGTCTCGTTCCCGAAAGTGCCTCTGGCACAAGGGCGATACCTCGGGAAACATACAGAAAGTTAAAGAACTTTATTACGACTGCGATGCCGATGCCGTGCTGGCCAGGATCGAACAGGTGGGCGATGTCGCTTGCCATACCGGCGAGCGGAGCTGTTTCTTTAATCGGATGATTTAGGGTAAGATCAGGATACATTTCGGACTTGCGTGCTATAATTATAAACATGAGAGATATTCGGCAGTTTAAGCAAAAACTAAATTTTGTCATCAAAAATGCGGCAAAGAGGACCAGTCCCGCCAAGATAATCCTATTTGGTTCGTATGCATATGGTAAACCAAACAAAGACAGTGATGTGGACCTGCTTTTCATAAAAGACACCAGGCTCAAAGGTGTTAAAAGACATTCGCATTTTTGCAGTAAAATTGACCACATTTTTCCTGTAGATATCATTGTCAAGACCCCCGCGGAAATAAAGAAACGATTGGATATGGGCGACCCTTTTTATAGAGAAATTATTCAAAAGGGCGTAGTGCTTTATGAATCGCCCAAGTAAAGAGCTTGTTAAGGAATGGATCGATAAGGCCGACGGCGACTTTGAAGCGGCGCTTGAACTGTATAAAAGCAAAAGCAAGCGCAAATTGTTGTTTATTATAGCTTTCCATTGCCAGCAAAGTATCGAAAAATACTTATCCTACAAAGAAGATTAAAGGATTACTTTTGAAATATGACTTTTAACAAGATAACCATCAAAGGCGCCCGCGAGCATAATCTAAAGAACGTAAACCTGGAGATACCCAGGGGCCAGTTCGTGGTCTTTACCGGCATTTCCGGGTCTGGCAAGTCTTCTCTTGCGTTTGACACGATCTACGCGGAAGGACAAAGGCGTTATGTTGAGTCCCTTTCCGCTTACGCCCGCCAGTTCCTGGAACAGATGCAAAAGCCCGACGTGGACTATATCGAAGGGCTTTCTCCCGCCATTTCCATCGAGCAGAAATCTCCTTCCCGCAATCCCCGGTCTACCGTGGGGACCGTGACCGAGATATATGACTACCTTAGACTGCTCTATGCCAACATAGGCATACCGCACTGCCCGAAATGCGGACGGAAGATCGAGAGACAGACAGTACAGCAGATAGTTGACTCTCTCCTTGAACACCCCGCGGGACAGAAAATACAGATACTGGCCCCCGTCGTACGCGGCAGGAAAGGTGAATACAGGGACCTGCTGGCCGGCATGCAAAAAGATGGTTTTGTCAGGGCACGGATCGACAAAAAGATAATTGACCTTTCCGAACCCGTAAAACTGGACAAGAAGAAAAAGCATGATATAGATGTGGTCATCGACAGGCTGGTTATAAAGCCGGAGATTAAGAAACGCCTGACCGAATCGGTGGAGACAGGGCTAAAGTACGGGGCGGGCTTGATCAAGGTGATTAAAGGGGAGGGCAAGTCCGCGAAAGAAGAAGTTTTCTCGGAAATGTTCTCGTGCCCGATCTGCCACATTAGCCTGGACGAAATAACGCCGCGCATTTTTTCCTTTAACAGCCCGTATGGCGCCTGCAAGGAATGCTCGGGACTGGGCAATAAGCTTGAATTTGATCCCGATCTTATCGTTCCCGACAAGAACCTTAGCTTATCGGAAGGCGCCATCGCTCCCTGGGGTGAGGGGGCATCCTACTACCTTTCCAAGCTCGAGGCGCTGGGCGAAGTATATGGATTTGATCTTAATACGCCCCTGAAGGACCTGGACCAGAAGCAGATCAATGTTATCCTCTACGGCTCGGAAAAACCACTCAAGTTCAAATACGAGATGTCGCGCAGTTACTGGGAATACGAAGGACAGTTCGAAGGCGTGGTCAACAACCTGCGGCGCAGGTATCTTGAGACCAAGTCCGAGAACGTGCGCTATTATCTTTACCGATACATGAGCTCTATTCCCTGCGCGGCATGCGGCGGCGCCAGATTAAGGCCCGAAACCCTGGCGGTAAAGATAGGCGGCAGGTCCATAGATATGGTGACCTCTCTTTCGGTAAAAGCGCTCATCGAGTTCCTAAACGGGCTCAAGCTTTCCGAGCGTGAGCAGAAAATATCCAAACAGATATTGAAAGAGATAAACGAGCGCTTAAAATTCCTGCTTAATGTCGGGCTTGATTACGTGACTCTTGACCGCGAATCAAGCACCCTTTCGGGAGGCGAGGCGCAAAGGACGCGGCTGGCCACGCAGATCGGGTCGGGGCTGGTAGGAGTATTATACATTCTTGACGAACCTTCTATCGGCCTGCACCAGCGCGACAACGCACGGCTGATAGATACCCTCAAAAACCTGCGCGACATGGGCAATACCGTGATAGTTGTCGAACACGACGAAGAGACCATGATGGCGGCGGACCACCTGGTGGACATTGGGCCGGGTGCCGGCATACACGGCGGAAAGATCGTGGCGCAGGGCTCGATCAAGGATATAGAAAAAGAACCGCGCTCTTTAACGGGCGCTTACCTTTCGGGCAAAAAGAGCATCGAGGTGCCTGCCGAAAGAGGTAAGGGTAACGGTGAGGCTATTCGCGTAGAAGGGGCCACTCTCCACAATTTAAAGAATATTGATGTGGCTTTTCCATTAGGGAAGATGATAGCTGTTACTGGGGTTTCGGGGTCCGGCAAAAGTTCGCTGGTCGTGGACACGCTTTACAGGGCGCTGGCCAAGCATTTTTACCGGGCCATCGACAAGTCGGGCCCGTATAAAAAGATCACCGGACTGGAACATATTGACAAGGTTATCGAGATAGACCAAAAGCCCATCGGCCGCACACCACGCTCCAACCCGGCTACCTACACAGGCGTATTCACCCACATCCGCGACCTGTTTGCCATGACGCCCGAAGCCAGGATACGCGGCTATAAGGCTGGCCGTTTTTCTTTTAATGTGAAGGGCGGGCGCTGTGAGGCCTGCAACGGCGACGGGCTGGTAAAGATAGAGATGCACTTTTTACCCGATGTCTATGTGCCCTGTGAAGTTTGCAAAGCGAAACGCTATAACCGCGAGACGCTTGAGGTATTGTACAAGGGCAAGAACATCTTTGAAGTGCTGGACATGACGGTAGAGGAATCTTACAAGCTTTTTGAGAACATCCCCCAGATAGAGCGACGGTTGCGTACACTGCTTGATGTTGGGCTTGGTTATGTCAAATTGGGGCAATCGGCTACCACGCTTTCGGGCGGAGAGGCGCAGAGGGTAAAGCTGGCCACCGAGCTTTCACTTCGCTCAACCGGCAGGACGCTATATCTGCTGGATGAACCGACCACCGGCCTGCATTTTGAGGATATCAAGAACCTTCTGGCGGTACTGCATCGCCTGGTAGGAGGGGGAAATACCGTTATTGTCATAGAGCACAATCTGGACGTGATCAAGACCGCGGACCATATAATCGACCTGGGACCGGATGGGGGAGATGGCGGGGGCAGGATCGTCGCCGAAGGGACGCCGGAAGAAGTCGCTAAAATAAAGGCCAGTTATACCGGCCAGTACCTCAGGAAGGTCTTATGATGGAAGAGTTTGTTTTTAGAACGGTAGTGCTGGTACCTATCATCCTGATATGCGTGTCGATACACGAATACGCGCATGCCAAGGTGGCGGACATGCTTGGTGATCCCACGCCCAGGCAGGCGGGCAGGTTGACTCTTAATCCTATAAGCCATATCGATCCCATCGGACTCATCATGCTGATCATCGCGCGCATTGGCTGGGCCAGGCCGGTGCCTGTGAACCCGTATAATTTCAAGAACCCGGAGTGGGGCATGACCATGGTGGGGCTGGCTGGGCCGGTCTCCAACTTCTTTTTTGCCTGGGTACTGGCGGTGATATTCAGGTTCTTGCCCGGCTATAGTTCGATGGCCCACTATGTAATATATCAGGCCATCTTCATAAATTTGGCTTTGATGGTATTTAATCTGCTGCCCATCCCGCCGCTTGATGGCTCACGCATCTACACGCAATATCTTCCTTCGGAGTGGCAGTTCTTTTTGGAAAGGTACGGCTTTATTATACTGGTGGCGTTCATTATTTTGCCGCCAACGCAAATGCTGTTATTTACGGTGATACAGTTCTTTCTGAATCTCCTGCTTTAGTTTGTCCATCTGTTCTCTGGTGTGCGCGCTTGTAACTGTAAGCCTTAACCTTGCTGTATTCGCGGGTACGGTAGGGGGGCGGATGGCGGAGAGAAGTATCCCTTGCTTGAGAAGCCTTTTTGCGATCTTTACGGCTTTGCCGCTGTCGCCGACCATTATAGGCAATATCTGGCTTTCTGACTTCAGGCCCAGTCCTTCTTTCAGGTAATTGACGTTTGCCCATAACTTTTCCCGTATGCCTGGATTTTCTTCCACAACCTCCAGCGCGGCATAGGCTGTGGCGCAAACGTGCGGCGGCAGGGCAGTGGAGTAAATAAAACTTCTGGCCTTGTTGGCCAGGTAATCTATCAGCAGTTTTGGGCCGGCCACAAAGCCGCCCTGAGCTGCCAGGGCCTTGGACATAGTGCCCATCACGATGTCCACACCTGCCTTGTTCTCTTCTAATACCCCGGTTGCGTGCGCGTCGTCCACCATGCTCATTGCATTGTAGTGCTTTGCCAGAGAAACGATCTCCGCGATGGGCGCGATGTCGCCGTCCATGCTAAAGACGGTGTCTGTGACGATCAGTCTTTTGCCGAAACCTTTTGATCTTTCCAGTATTTTTTTAAGGGCTGTCATGTCTTTATGGCCGTAAACCTGCAGTTTGGCCTTTGAAAGCCGGCAGGCGTCAATTATACTCGCATGATTTAAACGGTCAATAATTACCGTATCCTTTTCATTCAAAAGCGCTGTAATGGCGCCGACATTGGCCGCGTAGCCGCTTGAAAAGAGCAGGGCCGACTTTAATCTCTTATGCCGGGCAATTTTCTTTCTTAGCCTTTCGTGTTCTTCGCTGTGCCCCGAAATTAAAGGCGAGGCGCCGGACCCTGTGCCGTATAGTTTTAGGGCATCGTGGGTCTTTTTGATGACGTAGGGGTGTTTTGTCAGGCCCAGGTAATCATTACTGCAAAAGACAAGAAGGTCCTTGCCCAAAGGGCGGAGAGTCCTTAAAAGACCTTCACCTTTAAGTTTGTCCAGCGTTTGTTTGTACATCTAATCCTATAGATTGTATCATTTCCAGGTCTTTTTGTGCAGACTGACCTTTAACAGTGAGGTAGTTGCCGATAAGGGTGACGTTTGCGCCGGCGATGAACATAAGGGGCTGGAGCTGTCCCAGGGATGACTCTCTTCCCCCAAAAAGTCCAATATCCTTGTCGGGAAGAACGAACCTGTAGGCGGCGATAAGCCTTAATACTTCGAATGGAGAGATGGCGTGATGATCTTTTGCTGCAGGGGTTCCGGCCACGGGATGCAGGATGTTTATAGGCACCTGGTCGACATCTAATTCCTTAAGCGTCATGGCCAGCTCTATTCTTTGCTCCAGAGATTCGCCAACGTTAAATATTCCCCCCGAGCAAACCTTTAGCCCCGCTTCTTTTGCCATTTTAACGGCCTTGATCCTGTCGTCGTACGAGTGGGTAGTGCAGATCTTTTCGAAATGGCTGCGCGAGGTCTCAAGGTTGTGGTGAAAGTTGCTGAGACCAGCTTCTTTCAGAATGTTGAGGTGTTCTTTCGATACCATGCCCAGGGAGACGCAGCGGTTGAGGCGGCTTTCACCCGCTATGCTTTTAAGGGCAGCCTGGAGCGTGTATATATCGCCGTCTCTGATGATGCCTTTCCCGGAGGTGACGATAGAAAAGCAGGTGGCGTTCATTTCTTTTTCTGCCTGGCGCGCGGCCTCAACGATCTGTTCGCTTTGCATAAGGGGATATATATCCACGCTGGTATTGTGATGGGCTGACTGGGCGCAAAAGCTGCAATTTTCAGAGCAT
Source organism: Candidatus Margulisiibacteriota bacterium (assembly GCA_018813405.1). GTDB lineage: Bacteria > Margulisbacteria > WOR-1 > XYC2-FULL-46-14 > JAHJBW01 > JAHJBW01. Next base: position 11,536 of record JAHJBW010000140.1, read on the forward strand.
TTGCCTGATCTGGCGTTCACTATGGCGCAAAGCTTGATCTGATTGCCCTTTTTTGCCCGGCGCACCTTATTGGCCGCGGCAATAAGCTCAAACGTATCATCATCGGATGTCTTGATCAGCTCGAGGGCTTCTTCGGATGTGAGGTGTTTGCCCTTTATGACCGATGTGGAAAGCCGAGAAAAATTCATGGTAATATTATAACACAGTGTTATAATACCTTAAACAGGGGTGATTTTTATGGCTGACAAGCAAAAACCGATGGTACTGGTTTGCGACGATGAAAAAGAAATAGTAGAGAGTATCGCGGGCACGCTGGAGGAAACCGGCAAATATAAGGTGCTAAAAGCCTTTTCCGGTGAAGAGGCCTTGAAGAAGATCGAAGAGCACAACAAAGGGGTCTTTAAGAAAGACAAGATCAAGCTTGTGCTTATGGACATACGCATGCCGGACATTGATGGCATAGACACCATGACCAAGATCCATGATATAGACAAGGATGTCCGCGCCCTTATGGTTACCGCCTATGATGAAGACAACTACTGGATAGACTCGGTCTTTCTTGGCTACGCCATCGCGTATATTATCAAACCATTTAAAGAAAATCAGCTTCTGGAAAAGGTAGAAGATTATTTCCGGGGCAAGGCCAATGTCTTGAAGACGCAGGCCATGGCCGAGTTCATTAACAGGAAGAACGAAAGCATCTAGCTATTCGATCCCCAGGTTGTTCATCTTATTGATAAGGGTGGTACGGTGCAATTTTAGGAGCTTGGCCGCTTCGGATTGGTTGCCATCGCATTGCGCTAACGCGTTCTTAATGTACCTTTTTTCAAAGTCGGCAATGGCATCGTTGAGCGAAAGCTGAAGTATGTTCTTCTCGGCGTTCTCGAGAGGGATAAACTCGGATGTAATGACCTCGTTGTTCTTGCTCAGGGCCACCAGCCTTTCTATCATATTCTGCAGTTCCCTTACATTTCCGGGCCAGTGATAGTTCAGCAGAAGTTGAAGTGTTTTTTTGTCAACGCCCTTCACTGTCCTGTTAAGCGTTTGATCGTACTTCTTGATGAAATGATCGATAAAGAGGGGAATGTCTTCTTTCCTTTCCCTGAGGGGGATAAGTTTTAACGGCATGACATTGAGCCTGTAAAAAAGATCTCCCCGGAATTCGTTCTTGTTGATGGCTTCCTGAATGAAAATATTGGTGGCCGAGATGACCCGGACATCCACTGAAATGGTCTTTGATCCGCCGACGCGTTCGAAGCTTTTTGATTCGAGCACGCGCAGGAACTTTGATTGCATGCCGGGCGACATACAGCCGATCTCGTCCAGGAAAATAGTGCCGCCGTCGGCCAACTCGAACTTGCCGATGCGCCTTTCAAGGGCTCCGGTAAAAGCGCCTCTTTCA
>JAHJBW010000141.1 GCA_018813405.1 Candidatus Margulisiibacteriota bacterium
ATTGGCATCGAACTTGGCATAATAACCAACATGCACTTATCTATCCTTGTGTTTGTTGCTTTTGCCACGACTTTCATGACCCCGCTTTCTCTGGGCTACTGCCTTAAAAGATTTAAGCTGTCATCTTCAGAAGGAATATTTAACCTTCATAAGCAATAGCTTACTGCCCGCAAACCCTGTCGGGTCCTGTGATGGGGGAGGGTAGAATTCACTGCCGACCCTGCCGCCAACTATCGAGGCCTGCAGGTAAATATCCAGGTTTTGGGCAAGGCTTCGGGCGTAAGAAGGATAGAAGATAAAGCTTTCATCATTAAGGTTTGCCAGCAGGGAAAAGTTCACGGTCGTCAATTCATCGAGTATTTTGTTTGTTCCAAGGTATAAATAATCCCTGGCCAGCGCCGGGATGGCTCCAGCGTAATAGGATGTCCAATCATAATTTGCGCTTCTGCTTTGTCCCAGCCCGTTGTAAAAATACTCCGCGCTTAGCCCCACACCGTTATCAAAAGTATAATCACTTCCTAACATGACCAGCATTTGCCTGCTCCCCGAAAGCACCACGACCTCGCCGCGCACCCCGAAGAGCCACGCGTCGCCGGCAAAGTCAAGGCCCGCCTGCGATGTGCCGTCCGCCCTGTCAACATAGCTTAGCCCCAGGTCAAACAGGCCAAGAGTGGCCTTGGCGCGCAGGCCCTTCTTCTGGCTTGGTCCGGTAAGCACCCAGCCGTCGAGCCCGCTGGCCTGGCCGAGCGGGATTTCTAGCCTTACAGCCTCCACGTTGATCTTTTCTTCGTCAGTTATGGCAAAGGACAGAACATAGGTATTGAATATATCTGTGGGGTTCCAGATGTAGCCAGTGCCCCAGGCAATGCGCTGTTTGCCGGCGGTTACAGACAGCAGCGGAAGAAAAGCTTTAGCGTAATAGCGGTCCCAGACCACTTTATCCATGTCCGTTACGCCGATCAAAGGGATATCTTCGGTCTTGATCAGGCAGTAATAGCGTGGTTCAAGGTGTACGGTAAAGTTCGAGCCTGGATCGTAATCAACTTTTAACCGGAGGCGGTTGACGTCAGCCAATGTCGGTGAGCCGCCAGGCCTTATGACAAAGGCGATATCGTTTTCATAAGATCCGCCAAGCTGAAACTGCGAGTGTCCTGCTCCGGCCAGAAAGAAAAATATAGCTGAAAAAAGAAAAAACTTTTTCATTTCGTCAAAGCCGCCTGGGTAAAGTATTTGGCGGGCACGCGGGCGTTGAAATCCGCTTTAATGGTTATAAGCTCCGTCATGGAATCTTTGCGCAGGAGGTTGCTGATAGTGACGCGGGTGGGATAATAACGCGAACCGAACCTTTTTACGTCTCCCATTGTCATTACCTTGAGCTTCTTGCCTGAAAGCGCGAAAAGTTCTTCTTTTAATGGAACGAAAGTTGCCTTGTCCACCCATATCTTGCGCTGATAATAGGTAACATCTTTTACTTTTGCGGTAAGGTCCAGAACATAGCAGGGGCTCTTGTCGATGGTCTCTTCCCCAACCAGGGTAGCAGTGTATTTGTCCAGCAGTTTTGAGCTTTCCAGGGCGTCCTCATATGAGAAATCAGAACCCATCATGGATTGCCTTAACATAGCTCCGGAGATCTTGATGATCTTGTCGACCGAGGGCAGATACATCCACATGTTATCTTCGATCTTCAAGTATTTGACGCCTTTATCCCGCGGCGGATCGGTGAATTCGGCGAAAGAAGCGTCCCTTCCTTTGCTGTAGGAGATAAAATCCTTGGTGCGGACTTCCTTGCCCACATGGATCGTCATCCTGTTCTCAAAAGCGCCCGAGTTGAATGTCAGGTTGTCATCAACGTGGTTGATGATCTCCTCACCAGTGATTGCGAACGCGCAACTTGTAAGCAACATGATGCTGATGATGCAAAATTTAGATCTCACGCAATGCCTCCGTTGGTTCCATCTGGGCGGCCCGTATCGCTGGCGGAATGGCCGCCAAAAGCGAGAATAAAACACCCATGCAGAAACCGAAGAATATTATCCCCCAGCTGAATATGGCGCGGTAAACATATGACAGCGGAAAATTGAGAGTCCCCATCTTTTCGAACGTCGCCGTAAAATCGATCCCCACGACCGCCAGGTAATATGAGACCCCCGCGCCCCAGATAGCGCCGATAAAGCTGGCGATCGTGCCGATCAACAGGGCCTCAAGAAGGACCACGCCCATGACCTGCCTGTTTTTCATGCCCAGAGACTTCATCATGCCTATCTCTTTTGTTCGCTCCAAAACCGACATGAACATGGTGTTCAAGATGGTAAAGCTGGCCAGGAAAAGCACCAGAAAGTACAGGCCGCCGTAAACATTTCTGGCGATGGTCATATAAAAGTAAAGGATATCCTGGTCCTGCCAGGCTTGTGCCGTGTATTGTCCGGGATAAGCTTTTTCCAGCGCCGCCTGGATCGTTCTGGCGGCTTGCGGCGCCTTGTTCTTGTCTTTGACATAAACGAAGATCTCGGTAACAGAATTGCTTAGATCGAGCAACTGCTGGGCTTTTGAAAGGGGCATATAAAATGTTGTCTTGTCTATGCTCTGCACCCCAAAGCTGAAGATCCCAACGATCTTGAGGTTCATGGCAGTGATCGACCCGTACGCTGTCTGTGTGACGACCGTCAGGGTATCTCCGAGTTTAAGCCCCAGATCCTGGGCCATGTTGACCCCAATGTTCATTTCTTCCTGATCGTCTTCGATCATCCTTCCTTCGACTATCTTTTTGTCCAGGTTAGATATCCGGCTTTCGGCAGCAGGAACTATTCCGGTACCAAACACCGGTTTATTGTTGCCTTCGTTTTCTAGCAGTACGCCGAATTTTATCCTGCCCACGGAAAGAGTGACATCGGGATCCTCTGCTATGACCTTCTCCGCCTCAAGGTAGTTGGGGATATTGGCTTCAAGCGGCAGCATCCTTTCGCGTTTGATGTAATCTTTATTAAGGATACGGACATGACCGACGTTCAGGCGTATCATGTTGTCGAACATGTCGTCCATGATGCCTGAAATCAGGGACCACAGGTAGACCGCGATCATAACGGCGACCGAGATCGACAGCCCGGTCAAAATTGACCGGCGCTTGTTGCGAAATATATTTCTTAACGCGATCTTGAACATTTATGCCTTCCTCAACGCCTCGGTTGGTTCCATCTTGCTTGCCACCCGTGCCGGATAGATGCTGGTCAGCGCCGAGATCACGATCCCGGCGACAAACGCGGTCACGATCATTTTAGTGTTCCAGACGCCGTGCGATACCCCGGTAACAC
>JAHJBW010000142.1 GCA_018813405.1 Candidatus Margulisiibacteriota bacterium
ATCACGGCGGCGCCGAAACCGTTGTCTATGTTGACCACTGCCACTCCGGGCGCGCACGAGTTCATCATGGCGAGAAGAGCGGCCAGCCCCTTGAAGCTGGCGCCGTAGCCCACCGAGGTTGGCACGGCTATCACTGGAGCCTCTACCAGACCGCCGATCACCGAGGGCAATGCCCCCTCCATGCCCGCCACACAGATGATGACGGATGCTTCTTGCAGTTTTTTGATGTTCTTTAGCAGTCGGTGCAGGCCGGCTACGCCTACGTCAAACAATCTCTCTGTCTTTATGCCAAGGAAGTCGAGCGTTACCGCGGCTTCTTCCGCGACGGGGATGTCGGAGGTGCCGGCGGTTATGACCAAGATGTTTGACAGTTTACAGTTTACAGCTGACAGTTTTCCGCATGAGATTATTTGAGCTTGTTTTGAATATTTAGCTTTTTTAAGAACCTTCCTTACTGCGCGGAAGTGGGATGCATCCGCGCGCGTGGCCAGGACCGGATGCCCATTATCATTTATCTTTTTGGCGATCTGGGCTACCTGTTCAGGGGTCTTTCCCTGACAGTAGATAACCTCAGGAAAACCCTTGCGCTTTATGCGGTGATGGTCGATCCTGGCAAAGCCAATGTCTTCGTAATTAAGCCCGTAATTGTTCACTAAAACATTATACCATTTTGTACTTGACATACTAATACTGGAGGAATATATTGAAAAAAAGTCGCAAGGGGGCTTTATATAATGGATATGATCGAAGAAAAACTTAAAAAATTAAGGGCATCTGAAGCTTGTTACAGGCGACTGTTTGAAACCGCCAAGGACGGCATATTGATCATGGAATTTGAAAGCGGACGGATAGTGGATGTAAATCCTTCTTTGATCAAAATGATCGGAGACAGCAAGGGAAATCTGCTTGGACGACAGATATGGGAATTGGGTCCCTTTGAAAGTATTCAGTCTGTGAAAGAAGAGATAAAAAACTTAAAAGAAAATGATTATATTCGATATGAAAATATGGCCATTAAAGGGATGGATGGGAAGACCACAGATGTTGAATTTGTTAGCAGTGTTTACCCCGTAGATGGGGTAAAGCTTGTACAGTGTATTATTAGAGATATTACCGAGAGAACGCGGCGGGAAAAGATAGACACTGAAAAGACAAACGAACTTGAGATCTTCAGCAAGGCGGCTGTGGGACGTGAGCTTAAAATGATAGACCTGGAAAAAGAGATAAAAAAACGGGAAATACTTGAGAATCAACTGCGTGAAAGCGAGGAACTTTATAAGGCATTGATAAAAGCTTCGCCTGACTCAGTGACGGTGACAAACCTTGAGGGTCATATAATCGATGTTTCCGACCGCACCCTAAAACTGCATGGCTATGGCGATGTCAGAGAATTGAAGGGCAAAGACTCTATGGATCTTATTGCCCCCGAAGATCATGAAATGGTAAAAAGCAATTTTGAAACGATTTTTCGGGACGGGTTGGTGAAAGATGTGGAATGTAAGATGCTGAGAAAAGACGGAACGAACTTTCAGGGGCTATTGAATGCCGCCGTGGTGAAAGATGCTTCTGGCAAGCCCAAGGCTTTTATTGCTACCGTTAGAGAAAAAACATAACGCCCCTCTAATTTATCTGTATCATTGATAACCGCCCAATTTTCTGTGCAAAACAAGCAAAAACTTGACAACTTTATTTGTTTTGATATATTCAATTCGACTCTTCAAGGAGGATCGATTATGGTACAAGGTTTGGAACCAAGAATATCAGAGAGAATGTCGCGCATAGTGCGCAAACCGCCGTTAAGAAGATTCCTTGCCGCATTGAGGATCAGACCTAACAGCTTGACCGAGAAGCATATTGCCAATATCTATCCAAAGCTGAAATTTGCCGCGGGGAAAAAAGCTCTTGTGTTGAGCATATCTGAGATATTAAAAGGTGTTCAACCGCAAGATGTGGGGAAAAGGGGAAAGGACCCTGAAACGCTTTCGCTTACCGAAGCCAAATTGCTGGTGACATCAAGGATACTGGGTAACAATCACCAGGCCAAGGAAGTTTTAAGAATGATCGAAGGTGGGCGATGGAATGTTAATGAAACCATGCGCCTGGCGCCTCCGCGCAGGGTCTCTATTTTTAACTGCCTTTTGCTGCGCGAACCACCGACGGGCTGGCATTCAGGCGCGCTTGATACATTGAGAAAAGCTACTATGGACTTTTCTGGTTGTGATGTTACTCTCCCCGGTCTTCTTGAACCGTTAAAAATAGATTATCCCGGCGTGGGTAACGGGTCTTTGCCGACACAGAAACGGATTCTCGGGGATCGTTTGTCTGAATGGAACTATATTTTCTTTGCCGGCGGCCATCAGCTTTTGCCGGAACACGGCCGAGAGCCAATGATGACGAGGCTGGTGGAGCTGGCGATGGCCAAAATGGCTACCGATGCTCCAGAAGCCAGGATAGAAGGAGCCATCTGGCTGGCGATATTTGATATTCAGTCGGGAATGCTGGAGGATGTATTGGCCGGGCTTGGTTATAGTATGAAGGAAATAATTGAATCCAAGAACAGAATGGGAGAGATATTTTTGTATGACGGCATTAATAACTCCGAACAAAAACATCTAATGAAGGTTTTTTCAGATGTTATACTGGTCCCAGGAAACGAAGATGCAACTATTGAGGATAAGGCTGACGATTCTCAATTCTTAATTTGATCTTCTTTTCAAAGCCAATGTCTTTGCCGCTTGCGTTTGCGCTTTCCTTATTGGTGGGGTAAAATTAAGTTATGAGTGAAATCATAAGGCAAGACCAGCAAATAATTGAAAAATTTAAAGACAAGCTTTTAAAGCAGGCGCAAAATAATATTGATAAGATATTATTTTTTGGTTCAAGGGCCAGGGGGCTTGGCAGGCCGGATTCTGATTATGATGTTCTTTTGGTCGTGAGCCAAAAAAAGAATGAGTTGATAGACGCTTTTTATGACGTGGTAACGGAATTCTTGCAAAAATACGGCGTTGATATTTCCTTAAAAATTTATACAGTCAATGAATATAACAAAAAAATTGGTCTCCCCATGCCTTTTTTCATAAATATCAAAAAATATGGAGTTGAAATATGGAACAAAGCAAAGCAGAAATGATAAAAGCGCAAATCGAAAAAGCTGAAGAAAAGCTGGGCGCGGCGAAGGTCTTGTCAGGAAAAGAATATTTTGATGACGCTGTTTCCAGGGCATATTATGCCGCCTTTCACGCGGCATCGGCAGTTTTGCTTTCAGAAGATATTACAGTTGAAAGCCATAGCGCCCTTAAGACCATGTTTGGGCTTCATTTTGTGAACAAAGGAAAACTTGATAAACGTTTTGGGAGATTTTTAAATGAGTTAAAAGACAGTCGTGAAAGCGGCGATTATGATGTTTATACTGGTTTTGAAAAAAACGATGCTGAAAAAGCCATCAATGAATCACAAGAATTTGTTGAGGGGATGAAGGATTATCTAAAACTTTAATCTTTATCAGCCCAATTTCCCGATTCCCTGATGGCCTGACGGCCTATTTTCCATACCCCTCCATCTTTCTTCCTCTGACACATTATGTCATATCTCCTGTGATAAGCTATTGCCGGAGGTGTTTGCTATGGGAGAATTTCTGGACCGGATACAGCGAAAGGATTGGGACCTGATAGAGAGCGGGGGATATCGCGATAGCAGGATGCTGTCGCGCGGCATATATAAGAAGCTTACAGAAAAGGTTTTTGGGCAAGATGCGGCCTGCAAAACCCTTTCAGTTGTGTTGTTTCAACACCTCAAGAACTGCGAGTGGAAAGAGCGCGGTAAAAAGCTGCCCAAGACCAACTGTCTGCTAGCGGGTCCTACCGGCTGCGGCAAGACCCTGCTGGCCAGGACCATGGCCCAGATCGTGGAGCTTCCTTTTGTCAGGGTCGATGCTACCAATCTGGTCCAGCGCGGCTATCGCGGGGGGATGCACAATGAACAGATCGCGGATGTTTTGATCGCACAGGCGGGAGGGTTCAAGGGCATGGCGGAGAACGCGATCGTGTTTGTTGATGAGATAGATAAACTGCGCTTTAGCCGCGATGAGGACCTGGACTGCCATGCCAGGGGAGTGCAAAACGACCTGCTTTCCTTAATGGACGGCGGGACGATCTATTATGAGCCGGCCCATGAAGAATACGGGCGCAAGGCCTTTGATACCAGCAATCTGCTGTTCATATTTAGCGGGGCTTTCAGTGAACTGGTTTTGGGAGTGGAAGACGCGGATATCTGTGCCGGAGATCTGATAAATTACGGATTTATGCCGGAGTTTGCCAACCGTATAGGAACGGTGGTCGGGCTTAACTATTTGTCCGGGGAAGTGATCAAAAAACTGGTCCGCAAAATGGTGGAAGAGTACACCTTTTATTTGCCCATGCCCCGGGAGGAACTTAATGTGTATACCGAGCTGATACATTCCATGCTAATGCGGGATGAGTCGCATACCTGGAAGGGGGGCCGCTGTGTGGGGCCGATGGTGCGCAAGTTCTTTGAGGAGCGGATGTTTGAGATGGGAGATAAGCAGTTGGAGCTAAAGCTCAAATAATAAGGGGCTGTTCGTCGGGGACCATTTCAACCATTTTGCCAAATTGCTGGTAATCGTTGGGAAAGAAAGTATGGATGGGCACCAGCTTTTTGGGCTTTAGGGCCTGGACGAATTTTTTCAGATCTTGAGGGAAAGCGTGTCCGCTGGTGTGCAGGTGGACGATCTCGATCCCGTAATTCGCGCATTTTTGTTTGAACTCATCTTTGAGATATTCTTCCCACATGGAAAAGATCAATTTAGCTCCTTTGACCGCCGGGATATGCTCAATGATCCTATCAAAGACCGAATTATCTCTAAGCAGCATCAGGATCTTTTTCCTTTCTTGATTGATCTCATGCATTTCGATCTTGCTTTTGGCATATTTGAACAGCAGTTCTTTGAGCCCGGCTTTTACCAGGCATTCGTTATGATATTTCATAAATTTTACCCTAACATTTTTCCAGTTGAATTGAGGGATGCCTTTGGATATTTTGCGCAGGCGGTCGAGAATGAAAGCGGTATAAACATCCAGCACCAGTATTCTTCCAGTATTGATGCAGGCTTTGTAGGCCGATACCAAACGGTCAATATTTTGGGAAGAGGCCGAAAGGAAAACGATGTTATCAGTTTGTTTGAGTAAAATTTCAAAATCTTTTTGAACATATTCCTCGTTGTGGCTTAAGGTTTCACTTCGGCCCAGCATGGAGCCCTCCATCAGCAGGCAATCAATGTTTTTGGGCGGGTTTTTGATAATGCGGTCAAAGAGTATTCTTTTTCTGCCATGAGCCCTAAAGTCGCCGGTATAAAATATCTTTTTTCCATCGGCTTCTACCTGATAGGCGAGGGCGTCAAAGGCGGAATGGTCAACCAGGAAGGGGCGGACCTTAAAACTGCCAATGACCAGAGCTTTTCGAAGATCGATGACTTTGGCATTGAGGTTGCCGACCTTGGTGGGGACAAAGATGTCGGAAATTTCGATCAGTTCTTTGGAGCCCTGACTCATGTAGATGGGGATATCGGGAAGGACATAGCTTAGCAAGCCATAGTGATCAAGATGGGAGTGGGAGAGCAATATAGCGTCTATCTGGCGAGTTTCGCCCCGATAGAGGCCCTCTATCGGCGGGAGTATTCCTGATGCTTTTAGCTGGGGAATGGTTTGCCCTTTAATGGAGCGTGAATTAAAGGGTTGTTGGTCTTTGTCTACCAGGGGCAGGCCAAAGTCGATGAGAATGCGTGACGAGCCCGCGGCCAGTTCAACGCAACTGCCGCCAATTTCCTTCGCCCCGCGGTGGATTATGAGGTGCATTTAGTGTTTTTGCCATCCCATAAAGCATGAATTTTAATTTTTTCTGGGTTACCTATGTAATAAAGATAGTTCAAGTCTTTTTTTAGCTTCGGCAATATCTTTTCCTTTAGATCATGTTTTAGTTGATACGAGTCAAAGTCAAAAATATACAAGCCGGTTTCTGGAGATATAGTTGAGGGGCGAGGCAAATCTAAATCAAAAATTTCGTTTACAATATTAATATAATTACTATAAGCTGTAAGAATCTCCTCCCTTTTATTTGCTATTTGAACATTATAGCCCTTGACCTGTTTTATCACTTTTGGAGAAGTTGTTGATCTTATCTCATTGTTTGAATAAAGTTTTCCTTCAAGAAATTTTAGAGACTTATCTTTTTTATTGAACAATAAGATATCTATGCGATCTGTGTCTTTGTCGTCATTATCTGTGTCCATAGCAATTTCAATGTCCAAAAGTATAATGGGGGCTTCTTCCTTTAAATATGAATACTTATATAAGAATGAAACGCCGGCAGATTCTGACCCCGAATACATTCCACAAATATCTCTTATTTTGGAATAATCATTTAGGAAGCTTTTTGATTCAGA
>JAHJBW010000143.1 GCA_018813405.1 Candidatus Margulisiibacteriota bacterium
GGGCGCTGCCACCGAAACAGAGCTCAAGGAAAAGAAGCATCGTATCGAGGATGCTCTTTCCGCTACCAGGGCGGCGGTTGAGGAAGGCATCATAGCCGGCGGCGGATCTACCTTTATCCACATTATCCCTTCGGTCCAAAAAATCGAGGATAAGACCGAAGGCGATGAAAAAGTGGGTGTAAGTATTGTCCGCAAGTCGCTGACCGAACCGCTCAAACAGATAGCCAAAAATGCGGGACTGGAAGGGTCCGTGGTTGTTGAAAAAGTGAGCGGCGAAAAAGACAATATCGGTTTTGACGCTCAAAGCTTCGAATACACCGACATGTTCAAGGCGGGTATTGTTGATCCGGTAAAGGTTACCAGGTCAGCACTGCAGAACGCCGCTTCTATTGCCTCTCTTCTTTTGACCACCGAAGTGTTGATAGCTGAAAAGAAAGAAGAAGAAAAAGGCATGCCGGCAATGCCGGGAGGCGGAATGGGCGGCATGGGGAATGATGTAGAGTTCAGGATATCCGGTTATCAGGAGATCAGTTGGGGCGTATCGAGAAATCGATACGCCCCTTGCATATTCGAATGTGCGTGTTATAATAAGAACATAATATAGCCGTAATTGTATAAGTGGGACCAGACCCACTTTTGTCGTTTTTGGGTGTATAGAGGGTTTATACAGTAGTATAAATGTTTAAAAAAAGAGGAAAATATCATGAAAATCGAGCGTTTTAAAGAAATGCTGATAGAAATAGAAAAGGAGCGCGGGATCAAAGAAGAGGTCTTAATGGCCGCTATAAAAGACTCCCTGCTTTCTGCCGCCAAAAAGCGCCTTAAGAACATACTGAACCTTGAAGTTCGCTTAAGCGACGATGGGATTGCCAGCATCTTTGCCAAAAAGATCGCCAAGTCCGAGGTGGTTGATGAAACCCTTGAAATTGACATAAAAGAGGCAAAAAAGCTTAAGAAAGATATCAAGGAAGAAGAAGAGGTCGAGTACGAGGTTACCCCAAAGGATTTTGGGCGGCTCGCGGCGCAAACCGCTAAACAGGTCATAATTCAAAGGCTCCGTGAGGCTGAAAAAGACAAGATATTTGGCGAATTTACCGATCGTGTCGGCGATCTTATAACCGGAACAATCCAGCGAAAGGAACACGGCGGCTACCTGGTCAATCTTGGCAAGGTGGAAACCTTTCTCCCTCATTCTGAACAAATACCCGGAGAGCTGTTGCGGGAAAGGGAGCATGTTAAATTGCTGCTGGTCGATGTCAAAAAAACGAGCAAAGGTCCCCTGATCGTGGTCTCAAGATCTCACCCCGATTTTGTGAAAAAGCTTTTTGAGCTTGAGATACCCGAGATACAGGAAGGGATACTTGAGATCAAAACACTGGCCAGGGAGGCCGGACGAAGGACCAAGGTAGCGGTGCTTTCCAATGACAAGAATGTTGGCGCGGTGGGCACCTGCGTTGGGCCAATGGGGCAAAGGATACAGTCCATAACCCGCGAGCTTGGCAGTGAAAGGGTAGATATTATAGAATGGTCGGACAAGCCGGCCAAATTTATTTCAAACTCGCTTTCCCCGGCCAAGATATCAAAAGTCGTTCTAAATACCGAAGGCAGGACCGCCAGGGTCATTATCCCAGAAAAAGAATTGTCACTAGCCATCGGCAAAGAGGGTCAAAATGTCCGTCTGGCTGCCAAGCTGACAGGATATAAAATCGATATTATATCCCAAGAACAGGCGGAAAAAGAGGAAGAAAATGCCAGCAAAGAAAAAACCAGCGAAAAAAACAGAGGCGGCTAGTCCCAAAAAGCCGGTCGCTCCCAAAGCCACTAAAAAACCAGCTGATTCATCCAGAATAAGGATCAGCACGCTTGCGAAACAGCTGGGCAAAACCAGTAAAGAATTGATGAATATCCTGAAAGACCTGGATATTTCCGCTAAAACCGCGGCCTCTTCCATTGACTCCGCTTCCGCCAAAATAGTGGAAGAACTGGTTGCCGGCGAAAAAGCCGTAAAAGAACAACCGATAGTGATCGAAAAGGTTGAAAAAGAGGTCAAAGAAGAGGTCAAAGAAGAGGTTAAAGAAGAGGTTAAAGAAGAAGTTAAAAAAGAAGTAGTAGAAGTTTACGAGCCTTCTAAAGAAGAAATAAAAGTTGAAAAGCCCGCTGTTCCTACGGAAATGATCATTCTTGACAGTCCTGACATTGTGGTAAAAGACCTGGCCGAAAAACTATCAGTCAGGGTGTCTGACCTGATCAAAGAGTTCATGAAGAAACGAATACTGGTGAACATCAACCAGAAAGTTTCCTCTGAAGTCGCGGCAGAAGTGGCTAAAATATTCAACAAACAGATCATAGTTGAGCTGGCGGAAAAGGAAAAGAAATTGGAAATGGGTGATATCCTGGCTGAGACTCCCAAAGAGAACCTGAGGGTCAGGCCGCCTATTGTGACCATACTGGGACATGTTGACCATGGAAAGACCAAACTGCTCGATGCAATACGTAAAACTAAGGTCGCAGAGGGAGAGGCCGGTGGTATTACCCAGCATATCGGTGCTTATCAGGTTGAGGTAAAGGGCAGAAAGGTGACATTCCTTGACACGCCTGGCCATGAGGCTTTTACTGCCCTAAGGGCACGCGGCGCCAAGGTGACCGATATTGCCGTACTGGTCGTTGCGGCCGATGACGGTGTTATGCCTCAAACCATCGAGGCAATTGACCATGCCAAAGCCGCCAATGTGCCAATTATCGTTGCCATAAACAAAATTGATAAGCCAGGCTGTAATCCCGACAAGGTCAAGCAGCAGCTTACGGAATACAAACTTGTGTCCGAAGACTGGGGCGGCGATACTGTCATGGTCCCCATTTCGGCCAAGCAGTTGCTGGGCATTGAAGAACTGCTGGAGATGATATTGCTGGTTGCCGACGTTCAAGAGCTAAATGCCGATCCATCGGCCATGGCTACCGGTGTTGTAATAGAATCCAAGCTTGATAAAGGCCGGGGGCCGGTGGCTACCGTGCTTATCAAGAATGGCACCCTAAGAGTTGGCGACGCAGTATATGTTGGCAGTACCTATGGTAAGGTGCGCGCCATGAACACGGAATTTGGCGAAAAGCTAAAAGAAGCACCCCCGTCAACGCCCGTTGAATTTCTGGGCGCTTCGGCTGTACCACAGCCAGGAGATGTTCTCCAACAGGTCAAAAGCGAAAAAGAAGCCAGGACCATTGCAGAACAAAGGCAGATAGTCGAACAAAGATTGACGCACAAGCCCAACCATACTCTTGAAGATTTTAGCCAGCATGTTCAAAAAGGCGAAAGACAGGAGCTCAAACTTATTATCAAGGCAGACGTCCAGGGGTCATTGGAGGCGTTGGGAAAGTCTATTGAAGGCGTTGAAGTGAAGGGCAGCCGCGTCATTATCATCCATAAGCAGGCTGGCGCCATCACTGAGTCGGATGTTCTTCTGGCAGAAGCTTCTAACGCGATTGTGGTAGGTTTTAACACCTCTGTTGATCCAAGGGCCAGGTTGCTGGCTACCGAGCACGGGGTTGAAATTCGCCTTTACAACATCATCTACAAGGTCATTGATGATGTAAAAATGGCTTTGGAGGGGATGTTGAAGCCTGTTTTTGAAGAGACCGTCATCGGGAAGGCCGAGGTCAGGCAGACCTTTAGATATTCCAAGGTGGGAGTGATCGCGGGAAGTTTCATAAACTCCGGCAAGTTCGTCAGGGGTGGTGGTCTGAGAGTTTTTAGGGATAACGGACTGATTTATCAGGGTAAGGTTGATTCATTGAAAAGATTTAAAGAAGACGTGCGAGAGGTTACGGAAGGATACGAATGTGGTGTTGCTATCCAGGGTTATACTGGATTTCAGGAAGGCGACATACTTGAATGTTTTGAAATGAGGCAGGTTGAAAGAACCCAATGACCGGTCGCCCTAAAAGAGTCGCTGAGGCCATAAAAAAAGAAATAAGTCTTGTTTTAAGAGAGCAGGTTTCTGACCCAAGGATCGGGTTTGTTTCCATTACTGATGTTGAGATCTCTCCGGACCTTAAACAGGCCAAAGTCTTTGTCAGCGTGCTGGGGGACACGACGCAAAGAAAAAGCTCTCTGGCCGGGCTTAATAGCGCCGCCTCGTTCATAAAGGGGGAGGTAGGCGAGAATCTCAGGCTGAGATATATTCCTGATCTGCGCTTCATCTATGATGAATCGCTTGAAAGGGGCAGCCGGGTGATCAGTTTGATCAATAAGTTGTCCGAAGAAAAGAAGAAATGAAGAAATCTTTTAGAGATATTAAAAAGCTTATACGATCATCAAAGACCGCCATTATTGCTTCGCACGTTGATCCAGATGGCGATACGCTTGGCTCGATGGTTGCCATGGCCATGCTGCTTGAACAAAAGGGCCTTAAAGTTACCATGTTCTCATACGATGGCGTGCCCGAAACATATCATTTTCTTCCCAGGGTAGACAGGATAATTTCCCGCGTGCCAGAAACGGAATTTGATATCCTCGTCACGGTTGACTGTTCTGACCTGAGCCGCATTGGCGACGTGCAGATAAAGGCAAAAAAGATCATCAACATAGACCATCACCCGGACAACACGCGTTTTGGCGACATTAACTGCATAAAAAAAGTTTCTTCGGTAGCGGAACAAATATTTGAACTTGCCAGGCTTTTCAAAGTTAAGATCACCAAAAGCATAGCTATCGCCCTTTATGTGGCTATCATAACCGATACGGGTAATTTCAGATATTCTGACACGTTGACAAGCACCTTCAAAGCGGCTGAAGAGCTGTTAAAAGCAGGGGCCAATCCCTGGAAGCTTTCCACCCTGGTTTACGATACGAAGACGATCCCTGGCATGAAGATCCTGGCCAAGGCGCTGCAGCGCATGAAACTTTCTAAAGATAAAAAAATACTCTGGTCTACCATTACTGCCAGAATGGTCACAATGACCGGTGCCACGCAGGAGGATATGGTGGGCATCATTGATTATTTAAGGTCGGTGAAGGGACCCGAGGTCGCTTTCTTTATGAGAGAAGAGAACGAGAAGGTCAAGGTAAACTTTAGATCAAAAGGCTCTGTTAATGTGTCGTTGATAGCCCAAGAACTGGGCGGCGGCGGACATTCACAAGCATCGGGATGTGTATTGGACGGGACCGTTGCCAGTGTCCAGAAGAGGGTGCTGGGCGTTGTCCGTTCTCGCGTAAAATAAAAACATGGAAGGCATCATTCTTGTCGACAAACCCCGCGGAATAACTTCTTTTGACGTAATTGCCAGGATAAGGAGATTTACGGGTGTTAGAAAAGTTGGCCACTCGGGCACCCTCGATCCAATGGCTACCGGCTTACTGCCTGTTTTTGTGGGAAAGTCGGTTACTAAACAGATCAAACATTTCATGGGGGCTGACAAGGGCTATGAGGGCGAGATGACCCTGGGCGTGCGAACAGATACCATGGACAGCGAGGGGAAGGAGCTTGAATGTCAAATCTCAAATGTTAAAACTTGTGAGAATGAGATTCTTAAGTTATTCCAAAAATTCACAGGAAAGATTATGCAGAAACCGCCGATGTTCTCAGCAAAAAAGGTCAATGGTCAGAGACTTTACAAACTTGCCAGAAAGGGCCTGGTTGTTGATGTTCCTCCCAAAGAGGTTGAGATACACCGGCTTGAGCTCCTTTCGTTCAAGGGCAACATTGTTAAGTTTCGCGTTCTTTGTTCCAAAGGCACATATGTAAGATCTCTGGTATCTGACATTGGCAACGAGCTGGGCTACGGAGCGCATCTTTCGTCCCTGCGCCGTATATATGCGCATCCATTTGTCATCTCGCAGGCGATTACCCTTGAAACCATTGAAAATCTCACAAAAATTGGTAAACTTGATAGCATAATGTTAAGGGTGGAGGAATTCTTATGAGGACAGTGACAGTTGATGAGATGCGTGAATTGGAGAAAAGAGCCTGTGCGGCCCAGGGCATAACAGCCTATGAGCTTATGGAAAAGGCCGGTAAGGCCGTGGCTGATGAGGCCGAAAAGATGCTGAAGGGCAAGAAAAAGGTATCGATCCTGATAGGGCCCGGGCAAAATGGCGGGGATGGTCTGGTGGCGGCCCGATTGCTCAAGGAAAGAGGGTATGATGTCACGGGATTCATAATTGGCGGCATCAGGGATGTCAAGAGCAATGCCTGGATAAATATGGATAAATTCGTCCGCATGAAAGGGGCTGTTGTTGAATGCAAGGATCTGGAGGGATTTAAAAGGTCAAGCTGTGCATTCAATAATGCCGATCTAATAATTGATGCCATATTTGGTATTGGCCTGGACAGAGCGCTCGAATCTCCTTACAGGGAAATAATCCCCATCATCAATTCCGCAGGGAAACTCATCTTATCTGTGGACGTGCCTTCGGGCATTCATGCCGATTCCGGCAGATTAATGGGAACCGCCATCATGGCAAATAAGACTATCACCTTTGCTGCTGTAAAGGAAGGGCTTGTCAGAGACCAGGGATTGATTCACGCGGGCAAGGTCGTCGTGGGGGATATTGGGATACTGGTTGAAGGTTAAATGTTAAATGGCAAATGTTAAATCTGTCGAAAAAATCATAAAGATCCTTCAAAGAGAATATCCTGATGCTAAGATCGCTTTAAAATATAGAAATAGCCTTCAATTGCTTATTGCGACCATCCTTTCCGCACAGTGTACCGACAAACTGGTCAATCAGGTAACCCCAGCACTTTTCAAAAAATATAAGACCGCCAAAGATTACGCGCGGGCTGACATTAAAAAATTCGAGAAAGAGATAAAGCCTATCGGACTATACCGTGCCAAGAGCCGCAACATTATCAAGACCGGCAATATTCTGATAAAGGATTTTCTGGGCAGGGTGCCGGACAATATGGAAGACCTGATAACCCTGGCAGGCGTGGCAAGAAAGACCGCCAATGTGGTCTTATACAATGCCTTTGGCAAGATCGAAGGGATAGCCGTGGACACCCATGTAAGGCGTTTATCGCAACGGTTGGGTTTAACGAAGAATACCGATCCGGCAAAGATTGAAAAAGACCTGATGAAGATCGTTCCCAAAAAGATGTGGGGAAAGATCACCTATCTATTAATAGATCACGGGCGGGCCGTCTGCCGCGGCGTTCGTCCCAAA
>JAHJBW010000144.1 GCA_018813405.1 Candidatus Margulisiibacteriota bacterium
TCTCGGAGGCATTGAATGGGATAAGATACCGACCGCGTCAGGAGGCTTCAGGCTTGTTCCTCGTCTTACCATATCAAAAGGCACGGGAGTAAAATCTCAGGGAAAAGTCGGCCTTCATTCTACCGGATCAGAAAAAGCCGCAATTTTTGTGGGAGATGTCGATCTTGCCGGTGATCTTACCATTACTTCGGGAAACATCGCCCTTGACCAGGGAGCCAGTATTTCATTTGGCGACCAGCAGTTCTCTATTTCTCCCGACGGGACAATTTCCGGGGCCAGGATAGCCGCTCCGTTTGAATTGTCCGGTTCTATAAACGGAATGGCAGATCCTCTGGCCAAACAGGGCATTATTGTTGGCGAGAACGCTTCGAACGGATACGGTATCCAGGGCATCAATACCGAAGCAAATGGAACAGGTATCTTTGGAAGCAGCAGTAAAACTGGAACAGGCGCAAGCGGATACAACGCAAACACAACAGCATCCGATCTTAATATCGGCACTTCGGGCTTTACCCGCTCAGGCGGATTTGGCGGATATTTCCAGGCACTGGGTACCACTGGAACAGGATTAAAGGCCATAGCGGGCACCGGAGCGGGCAGTAAAGCGGCAATTTTTGAAGGCGATGTTGATATTAATTCCGGCAATATCAATATGGAAGACGGATCGACCATCAATATTGGAAGCAGGTCTATTTCCATTACCACGGACGGCCAGCTTGCCGTTGACGGGGCGACAATCTCCGGGGGCACGGGAAGCATTCCTGATCCTTTTCATCTTTCAAAATCAAGAACGGTTGCTACTATACAGGGGACCAACACCTACCCCACTGACGGTGAAAATCCTGGAGTGGAAGGCATAAGCAACCTTGGATACGGCGTTGTCGGCAGGTCCAGCTCTCAACAAAGGGCCGCGGTATACGCGGTCAATGAAAGGACCGCCAGCGGCGACAATGTCGCCTTGCTGGCACAGAGCATCTATGGCATACCAATCTATGCCACCAATACCACTGCTGTAAAGCCGACCTTATACCTGCAAAACAGGGCCAGCAACGGCCAGGCCGCCCAGATACTGGGAGGAGTGAGCATTACAGGAGACCTGAACGCGACTTCGCCTAATGGTAATATAAACATTACTTCCGGCAGGATAAGCGTATCAAACGCGCTTGGAGACCAAAATGCCGGGGTAATTTACGGTGCTTCGACAGGGATCGGCTCCGGCCTGATGGGTACCAGCACCGGAGGCAACGGTGTTTATGGCACCAGCACCAGCGGCAACGGCCTATCAGGCATGACTACCAGCGCCAACCGTGCCGGGGTCAGGGGCTTTAGCTCGGCCGCTCCATCTGGCGCGGACCTTGCGCCGGGGGTCAAGGGTGTTAGCAGCAACGGCACCGGCGTAACGGGAGAAGGCCCCGTGGCAGGCGTGCAGGGGACAAGTGTTGACGGACAGGGTATTAGAGGAACAAGCACTAACTCCTATGGAGTGTACGGCGAAAGTTCATTGAACAACGGCGGATATTTCACGACCAAAGCGGTTAACCGGTCGGCGCTCTATGCTGTTGGAAATGCGGGACACTACGGTGAGATCGGCGGTATCGAGCGCGGCGTGGTCGGATATCACAGCAACGGCAATTATGGTGGACTTGGTAACAATCAAGAAGGAGTCTGGGGCGCGGCTGCCACAGCGGGAAGCGTTGGTGTGGTTGGAAGAGGAAATTCAACCACCGGCATAGGGGTAGCCGGCTTTGGCGGCGGCAGGGCCAGAAATGTCACCGGCGGCGAAGGAGCGGGAGTATTTGGGCTTAGTGACGGGCACGGCATACACGGCGTTTCCGGCGGCGTTACCAGCATAGCGGGCAGGACAGCACCAGCCGCGATATTCGCCGAAAGCGCGGACAACAATGCCCTGGTCGCATATACTAACAATGGCACAGGCGTGTACGGCTACAGTATTGGTGGTTTTGGCGGACAGTTTACCGGAACGACCGGCTTATATGCCAGCGGCAACCCTGCCATTGAAGCAAATGGAAATATTATGCCCCAGAACGATAATAGCTCAAACCTGGGATCAAGCTCAAAAAGGTACAGGGGCATTTATGCGGTAACGACCCAGTTCACTTCTACTCGTCTGGAAACCGCCGATCTTAATGAAAAATATGCCATGTCAGAAGCTGTTGAGAATGGGGATGTTGTGGTGATAAGCGGTGAAAAGATCATGAGCAAATGCAGCCTGCCCAACGACAGTCGGGTTGCCGGAGTGGTAAAAAAAGAAGGCGGCATAACACTGGATGAAAATCTTGAGAACGGCGTGCCGGTGGCGTTGGTGGGCAAAGTGCTTTGTAATGTTGACGCGGAATACGGAGAAGTATTTGTGGGAGACTTACTCACCACCTCCCCTACCCTGGGCCATGCCATGAAGGCAGTGGACCCAAAGCCCGGGACGATAGTTGGAAAAGCCCTGGAATCGCTAAAGAGCGGAAAGAAACAGATATTGGTATTGGTCACGCTTCAATAAAATGAAAAAAAATAGTATAAGTTCTATCTTGTTGTTAATTGTGACATTGCTTGCCCTGAGCACCTCGACGCTGCTCGGTGTCGAAGGGGTATATGCTGAAGTCGTTTCAGGTAACGGTGTTACCGTAAACTACGTAATTCCCTTTGGCGGCAGTGCCCTTGGACTGTCAGGAGGGGGCGTGACGGTACACGATGTCAAAGGCCAACCGGTCATTGGCATCTCTACCGGAGACATTCCTGGCCCTGACGGACCAATAACCGCCACAGTGATATTTGGCTGGGGTCCAATGTGGAGCCTGGTGCCGATAGTAATAGAAGAAGGAGTGCCGGAAGGCACTGTGCCGCTTACCATTGCCCGTGACGGCAATAATATCCTGATAACCTGGAATAATGGCCTATATGGCGACAACATCAGCCTGTTCTATCTGCCCGGCGACGGGACAGGCATTTACACCAATACTCCCGATCCCTGGCAGGCCGTGGACGGTAATTTCACACTCCAGCTTGCGCAGGGAAGGATAACACATAACAATCAGGTGGGTGCGGGACTTACCGAGGTCTACTACAAAGCCCTTCAGCCCGGTTATACCAGGACCAGTCTAAATTCTGACAATGTCAACGTACTATCTACAGCCTGGTCGGTTGGGAAGTTCAACGTCAATATCGAAGGCCAGGCCGCCAATGCCGGCAAAAACCTTATGTCCATACCTTTTATTTCCCAGGCCGGTACTACTGTTGCCAGTGTTTTCGGCACAGGGACGCCGTGGCAGGAGGGCGACATTATAAACAGCAAAAATTCGGCTGATCCTACCTACCTTTCCGCCATATACAGGAACGGCAGCTGGGCATCGACCGTAAGCGGCAACGCCCCTGACTTTATTTTTACACCCGAATACGCGTTTGAGATAGTCACCAGAGCCAACAAAATATTTACATCTGTCGGCGAGGTGCCCAGGGACCCGATCTCGATCGCAGTGTGGGGCATGAGCTCGCCTCCCGACGGCAAGACACTGCTCGGCATGGCATATCCAAGGAATTTCCAGCTTTCTGACAGCACGCTCATCGCCAATGGCGCGTCCAATGGTGATATAATCCAGTATAAAGTTTCTGCTCTGGCTCCGGCCTATATTTCCGCTGTTGTTGTTAACAGCCAGTGGAGGGACGCTTCGAGCGGACAGGCTATATTGCCTGTTGAAATTGGGACATTAAGGCCTTCTTTAGGCTATGTGTACGCAACAAAAGGCGGCGGATTCACATGGCAAAGAAGTCCTAATTATTAATTAAAGGAGCATTATATGAAAAGAAAGATATTGATATTTCTAATATTTTTATTGGTCGGGGTGATGATATCACCATCCATGGCCGGGAACAAAACCCTGTTCATAACTGGGAACGGTATCACCTCTTTGACCAACGACGTTGATGCTTCTGTCTACGAAGAAAACATACGTTTTTATCTGAACAACTTTAATACCGACTTGACGATCAACGACCCTGTCACCGGCACGGGAACCAACCTGCAGATATCGGGTGGCGAGGTTATAGCGCCAACTTCAGCAGGAAAAAATATAATGGTCAATGTCAATGTGAACGATACAATAATTGCCATTATCTGGCAGGGAAGCTATTACGCAAAACTTACGCTGGCCATGAACCAGGCCAACTATGACAACTCTACCCTGACATGGAACTGGACCAACGCGCATGTCGATTATTTTGCGGGTGCGCCAGCCATTCCAACAATTTCGGATATTGTCGAAAAGATGGTCAGGATAGACCAGACCGAGGATTATATTGTTAATTTTGATGTGGCGGTGGCACCGGGAAGACTGCCTGGCGGGGGCCTTTCGGAAGGAACCACCTACAGGGTTGTCGGTATCAGGCAAGAAGAAGCTTTTGTACAACCTTCGGCATCCGCTCCCAACAATGCCAATATCAAAGATTCGACAAGCTCACCAATAGCATTGAACAGTCCGGCAGACAATGCTGAATACTTCGACATTGGCGGTCTGCCTTATAAATTCCGTGCCGCGGCATATGTTGACGGCATGGCCTGGGGAAGAGCCAACAGTATCTACTATTCCGAATGGAGTCCCGAGGTAAGCTGGATATCGGGAGCCGGCGGAGCAGGGATCGCGGGTGGAGGTACAAGCATTATTCTTCGTGAAAACCCTGCCACCTACGGCATAAACGCCATAGCCATACCCTATTACACCACAGAGTTCAGGGCCAATGATGTTGCCGCGGCCAACGCCCTGGAATTGTTAAGGCAAATAAATATCGCGGCCGGAAGAGATCCGATAATGAACGGGATCGTTACCACCCTGACCTATTGGGACCCAACAACCCAACAGCCGGTGGGCATTACTATACCATCCGGCAGGCCAAACCAGGATGCTCAAAACCAATTAAGCGCGATTGCGCTCAGGCCTGGCATGTCGGTTTATGTTTCGATCAATGGGGTTGAAACTGTTACACTTCCGATCAGCTGGCAATAAAGACCAGGGAATAGAAAGAAATAGATGTTTAAGGATATTGGCAGAAAGTTAATATTCATGTTAACGCTGGTATTGTGCCTGCAGTCAGGCATGGCCATGGCGGTTACCAGCGAAGACGCCATACAGGGCTATTATTATTACTGGATAACCGGCAATGTAGAACAAGGCGCATCACCTGTTTACCCGAACGGCCTTACAATTTTGATCTATGATGAAGAGAACGGCCATGTCTGGACCGACAGTCTGGCCAGGACGACCATAGCCGCTGACAAATATATGCTCAACTCTTTTGATTCCTTTGCCCCGTATGAAGTGGGCAAAAAATACCTGGTGGCCACCATTCAGCAAAGCGGCTGGGGAGCCGGGCCAGAGCAAGTCACCATTAGCGGGTCTGGCGTGGAGGTGTTGAACCTTACTATGGTGGAAGGCGGCGGTGTTGTGCCAGAAGAGCCGCCATCAGATGTGCCAACGGGAACCATTCCCCTGACCATTGCCAGGGATCCCAACAATCCCGCCAATATACTTATTAGCTGGAATACTTCTGTCCCCGCCTATCGCGACGCGGAAATTTATATGCTGGCCGGCGACGGTTCAGGTACCTTTACTAACAATACGGCCAACTGGATAATGGTCAACGATCCTGCTGTGTCGGCATTGTTTGACGATCCAAACGGTTTGGCTGACGGCATGCTGGTCTTTTTGGGACAGTTCGGAGCAACCTCAACAGCGCCTGAAGCATATTTCAAGGCAGTGCAGACCAGGTACGGCGCGTATAATGTCGATCCCGCGACCGGCCTGCAGTATCTTGAACAGGCCTGGGCGGTTGGGAAATTTGATGTGTTATTGAGGCGTTTCTGGAACTTTGTTTCGGTGCCGTTCTTGACATCAAATGCCAGCCTGAACACCGCTTACGGGACAGATATCTTCACTGATGGAGATGAAGCCTGGAAGATCAATACCAGCGTTACTCCGTCACTTACGGAAATGACCTCTTTTACCGGAGCCACCAACTGGCAGGGGCTGACAATAAATGCCGGTGAAGGATGTATGATCTTTATGAAGACCCTGCCTCAGGGCGAGACCAGAACCATGACGGTACTTGGCGAAGTGGCCCGTTCATACTCATCTAGAATGGCATGGCTGTTCAACCTTATGGGCAATCCCTACCCTGCAACGTTTAGCAATTTCAGCCTGGGCAGCATACCGCCTGCAGGCAGCGGCCAAGATGGGGACGAAATATGGTCTTTTGATCCAGCAACACAGACGCCTTCAGTATCTTCTTACAGGAATAATGCCTGGGATCCGACGGTCCCAATGCAAAGCTCAAACGGATATTTGTTCTTCAGGAAGAACAACGACCCGTTTGACTGGGCGCCAGTTCCAAATTATTAAGGAGGAAACGTGATGAAAAATAAATTATGTAAATTAAAGGGAGGCATTAAGTTCCTGGCGATACTTTTATTTTCATGTTCTTTTATTAGCGCGTCACTGGCTGCCGGTACTCTATATGTAAGCAGGACTAACGACAATTATCGCCTAAGAAATTTCAGCGGCGGCATTATAGATCCTACCTCAGCCAATATACAATACTATCTTAACAGTGCGCCTGCTTCTCCTCTGGACAACGGCATTCAAACATCGTATTCCGGTCCCGAACTCGACGGCGACGACTATAAATGGACTTTTTTAGCCGAGACCGGCACAGTTGTAGCCAGGCTATGGGCGGGAGCCATTGGCAGTTCGGACTATGTCGTCTTCAGCACAGGCTACAAGTTTGACAATGGCGCATCTTCACCCTTGACCCTGACTCACCCCATACCCAGCAAATACTTTATTAATGCACAGGCTACCTGGCACGCATCTGCGCCGGGCGCGCCCACCATCGGGCCCAGGACCGAATCTTTAGTCGTTCCCGCTAACCCTGACGATCCCTTGAATGATACCGTAAGCTTTACGGTTTCATATGACCAGAACGCCAATCACATTCAGCTTTCGGCAAACTCAGCCGGAAACACGAATTACGAAGTCCAGATGAGAAGACAGGGCGATGCCTGGCCGCCCGAAGGCGCATTGGGCAATGCCAATGTGGTATACTCCAACGGCTCGGTATCCTTTAATTCGCAGACCAATGGATTTGTTGCCGGCGATACATTAGAATTTCGCGCCAGGGCTTCCAACTGGTTTGGGACAGGACCGTGGTCGGCAACCGTGGTTCACAGCACCTACGCGGGTGGCGTTGGCGCTGAAACCCCTCTTGTCTACAACCTTGACATTTCCTATGACAGCGAAGTCGAGAATGGCTACCTGACCTGGCAGTCAACCATTCCCAATATCAATTTTGACATTTACGGATCGACCGATAAAGTTACCTGGAAATCAATGGCTAGAGACAGGTCATCACAGTCATACGATTTCAATTTCGTGAACGCCCTTTTGAAAAATTCAATGATGTATATTACAGTCGTACCCGCCGGACAGGACGTTAACGCCTACCCTCTTGAGGTTGTGGGTATTTCCAGGACAGTGCTGGCCCACTCTGTCGTTGATCCCGCAAATCCCGCCAACAATCGCACCGGCATTACCTCTTTATCTTTGCCTTTCAGCGAAACCAAGGGATTTGCCAACACTGGACCCGGAGAAGGGACCATTATTCAAAACGCGACGCAGTTAAGGGATACTGTCAACACGCTAAGTGCCAATTCCTTTGAATTCGTGGGCGGCTGGAATGCCGCCACTCAATCCGAGACCTTCTTTGCCATTGACGCGGGGGGCAACCCGCAGGGCGATCCCAATATGCCGCTGGCGCCGGGCGTTGGCTACCAGCTTTCTGTCGGAGGAAATAGCGACCTTAACCTGATACTAATTGGAAAATAATAAATGATTAAAAAGACTGCATTACTTTGGATATTGTTGTTTGGATTTTGGATTTCCAGCATTGGCATGGCCATGGCTGGATGGCAGGACCTGCACTTTAAGCCATTGCACCTGGTCTGGGGTGTGGTGAACAATGCCCCTGACGGCACCGATGCCAACGGACGGACAGTTCAAATATACAGGGGCAATGACCAGGTGATCGGTGAGGTAAGCGACAACCGATATTATCTGAACGCCTTCAGGTTACCAGGGGATACCTGGGCTCCCAATCAAAGCTTCAACGCGGCTGTTGTTCCTCAGGGCGGCTATGATGCCGGCCCTGTTGGGCTGATCGCTCCCCCATCAAGCGGGATCGGCATTGAAAGAATGGTTGATATGACATTGGGCCCGGTTACCCAGGACCTGGAAGGCACTCAGATCGTACTTACCTGCTTCCTGGAAGGATATTACGATCCCCTGTTCGGAGAACCCGGCCATACGGTTGAACAACAGACCGCGACGGTCATTGTCGAGGCCAGGGAAACACCCGATGGAATGCCGGTGGCGACCGCGCAGATCGAGCTTGGCGACCGCGGGACCGGACAGAACGGCTTTGGGGTGGATCTTGAAGGAAATTACTATCTTGTCATAAGACATACCAACCATTTAGCTGTACGCACGGTCAATCCTTTACTGTTAAGGCCGGGCCTGGACGAGATGACCCGCAATCCAAATCCTCCTACCGTAGTGAACACAGAGACCGACGAACTTTATCAAGAAGCAGGTTATGACACCACGCTTACCTCCAGCGGGCCAAGAATGGTACTGCGCGGCGGCGACTTTGACGGCAATGGCAGGGTAAACGCCCAGGACCTGGTTATCTGGCAGAATTCTAACGGGTCCAGCCCGGGCATGGCCAGCTGGGATGAAAGGGCTGACGGTACCGGAGATACCAGGGTAAATGCCCAGGACCTGATACTGTGGCAGATCAATAATGGTTTGATATCTTATGTTGTCTATCATTAATAGGAGGGAAATTATGAAGAAAAGTAAATTTTTGAAATTAGGGGTGATGGTAACTGTCATTGCTTTTGGACTGAACATTTCAGCTTCTTTTGCCGACCTGCAGATCATCTCGGATATAAACGGTTACCTGAGCGAATTTTTGGCTGGCGGATCGACCGCCGAATGGGAACAGGACGCCCAGCCAATTGGAGCTACTTACTGGATATATTCAGGCACCCCTACCGTAAAAAATCTTGATGGATCGTTCACTTATCAAAGAGACATATATCTTTCCCCCACTTTCAGAGAAGGCAACTTGACCGGTTCTTTCTGGGCAAGGGATATTGATATGCAGTTAGAAACGGGAGCCAGGCTGACCGCTCTTTGTACCTATTACCCTTCTGATCCCAGCGCTACCTTTACTCCTACTATCCCGAATCAATTAAGAATATTCGGTTGCCAATACACTATTCCGGCGGCGGCTGTCCCTGGTTTTAATTCTTTCCTCCAGCTTGCGGATGGGCAAGCCATGGTCACCGGCTCAGACGTTGGTTCTCATGTTCAGGACGCTTTCAGGCCTCCACTGCAAATAACTTTTACCGAGGCAGAGCCGCCCCGCAATTTTAACGGGCCTGGCGACGCGTCCAATGTCAACGGATGGACAGACCAGCCTGTTGGAAATACTGTTTCAATAACATGGTCAGACATCAACGGGACGGCGCCGACTATTTTCGCTACAGACAAGACGCCCCCCATTACCTATGACATCTATATGCATGCTGACGAGGACTTTAATCCCGGGGCCAACGGCGATGAAAGCAGAAGGGTCGCCACCAGCCTGACCGGCAATGTGACCAACCCTCCGCTTGGCGGTAACGGTGTTCCCGGAGCCGTGCAAATGTCGGACAACCGTAATTACTATTTCAGGATGAGGGCCAAAGACAGCGTTATTGCTTCTGCCCGCGATACCCTCGACAGGCACAAGACCACCTATACCGATGGAGGAGTATTTGTGCGCTCGGTCATGCCTCATGACTACACTCCCCCTCACACTCCTACCGCGCCGGAGAACATTGGCGGCAGTGGGAATGTAAGCGACAGGTTCCTGCGTGTCAGCTGGACCAATCCCGGTGACAATGACTTTGTGGCAGGCGGCGGCCTTGTTGTCTTAAGAAAGATAGGCGGCGGACCCGAAGGCGCGCCCGATCTTGGCGGCGCCAGCGGAACAGAGCACGGCCCTGCTTACACCGCTGGCCAGGACCTGGGCGGCGGCTGGACAGTTTATCAACTGCTTGGATCTGGAGCCAGCTCGTTTACCGAGGACAGCACGGTGGAGAACGGACAGCGTTATCACTATGCGATATACGCTTACGACGCGGCATCTGACGGCGCGCCAACGGCATCCCACACTTTCCAGCAGGGGCGCAACTATTCCACCCCCGCGGTCACTTCCGGTACTCCCGGTGTCGAGCCCAGCGTGGTAAGGAACTTTGTGGCGCTTACAGGCCCCACAGAACCATTACCCGCCCTTACCCTTAACTGGACCAACGCGCCAGAAGACTACTACGGCGGCGCTTTGATATTTGCTACCACTGATGTCACGATACTCTGGGATATTACCCCCTATTCATTCCTGCAGGAACCGGATCCCGGCTCAAACACGCCCAACCGCACAAATGTATTCTTGCTTGGCCGTTTTCCGCCTAATCCAGACACAGCTCCCAGCAATGCTATAACCGTTACGCAGATAAACGGCGCTAACATTGACCCCGAAACGCCTTATTACTTTAAAGCGTTCGCTTATAACGCCGGCACTGACGCGGATTGGGACCCGACCAACAGCGATGCCCTGAACGCCCATCTTTTCTCTGCCGGAGAAATAGCCGGGGACAGGATACTGCCTGCCGGGGCCGGCGGAGTTGGAGGCATCTATTCTTATAATTTAAGGCAATACTCTTCCAGCCATCTGGCCATCAATTCCATAACCGTGCCGGCTGTCGAGAATTTGGCGGCAACGGTTGTGTTAGGCGGGGTTGCCAACCCTACACTGGTCAGCGACAGCGTAACCTCGGCACAGGCGCTAATTGGACTTGTCAATGAAGCCGCGGGAAGGCCGGTGGTGACCGTACTCAGCAGGTGGAACGCGGAGACTGGCAAAGGAATGGGACTTACATACAATCCGGCTGGAAACACTTATACCGGCGAGAATTTTACCCTGGCGCCGGGAGAAGGATACCAGATATTTGTTACCGAAGATGTTAATCTTGTGCTGGAGGCGAGAAGAGCGGAGTAAGAAAACAATGTTAAATGTTAAATGGCAAATGCTAAATGTTACTGTAGCGCTGTTAGTGCTGGTAGGCATATGTGTGCCTGCTTACGCACAACCCACGACTTATAGTTTTGCTCCGTTGTACTGGACAACGGGAACGGTGAACAGTATTGACGAGGCCGATGCCAACGGGCGGCAGATCGTTTTCTTTAAAAGCCTGGATGAATATTACTCCGGCCTGTATGCCAGCGATATCGTGGGCTCATCTGGGTCGGCCGGCGCCGCCAACCGCGGCATGGTGAATATTTTCAGCAACCTGCCCTCTTATCCGCTTGAAGTGGGCGGCACATACTATGTTGGCGTGGTGCAGGACGAAGCCGGCTATGGCGCCGGGCCGGTTGAATTTACCGTTTCAGGACGGGGATATGACGAGGTGCCCCCCATGACCATGGCGCTCGGCGCGGGTGTTCCGCCTGCTCCCAGCGCGGTCATCGAGACCTACCCGCCTGTCTTCAAAGAAATATGGTTTGGCAGCAGGTTATATCACAAGTCAATTTACGGACGCGGAGCTGGAGAGCGCGGCGAGACCTTTATTACTTCCCCCAGCCCGCTGATAAAGACCAAGGTGGTCGGTACCGGTTCTTCCGGCATTGATTCTAAGAGCATTATCATTACCGCCAACGAGGGTTCGGCCAATGAAACCACTTACCGCGTAGCCGACGCGGACCTAAAAGATGTAGAGTATCTGGCTGGAGAATCCGGCATAGTCAATTCGTTGAACGTGGAATACCAGGTGCCGGAAGACGAAGTTTTGCCCGACGGAGAGAACGTACTGGTCTTTACTGCCAGGGACGCTTTGGGGCTTTCGTCAACCAGCGAGACCACCTACATACAGGTAGCGGGCGGGGAAATGGCCGTTATCGGGCCGGTTGTGACTTACCCATCGCCCTATTCACCTACCCGAGACGGCGATGTGACCATACAGTACACTCTTAGCCGCGACGGCGACGTGCAGATATTCTTATACAGCATTGCCGGCGAGCTGGTGAAGAGGATATACCTTTACAGCGGGCGTGAAGGCGGCACAGCCGGGCTTAACAAGATAACCTGGAACGGCCGCACCACCTTTAACGAATATGTCGGCAACGGCATCTATATGGGCACCATCTTCTTCGCGGGAGACAATAAGACACTGGCCAAATTCAAGCTAACGGTTGTGCATTAAATGGAAATAGCAGTAATCCTCATCACCGCCTACTTTATTGGCTCCATACCGTTCAGTTGGATCGTTGCGCGTATTAAAAAGGTCGATCTTTCCAGTGTCGGCTCTGGCAATATCGGCTCGACCAATGTCTTCAGGGCGCTTGGGCCTGCCTATGGCGGTCTGGCGTTCTTTCTGGACTTCGCGAAAGGCCTTTCCGCGACTTATCTGGCTATCTATCTTAACATGGACCCGCTTATCGTTATCCTGGCAAGCCTTTTTAGCGTACTGGGCCATACTTTTTCTCCTTTCCTGAAGTTCAAAGGAGGAAAAGGAGTAGCGACAGGATTGGGCGCCCTGTGCGCTTTCGCCCCCCTTATCTTTGTAATAATGGCCATTTATTCCGCGGCTATGATACTTATAACCCGCTATGTTTCACTTACCTCGGTTAGCGGAGTGATAATAGCGTCAGTGCTGATGTTCGCCTTTGGCCAGCCGCTTCCCTACGCCGTTGGGACATCGCTGGCGGCAGTTTATATCACCATAAAGCATATCCCAAATATCAAAAGACTGCTGGCTGGCACAGAATCCAAAATTAAGCTATAATCTTCGTATGTCAAACATATCAATAATCGGCGCGGGCGCGTGGGGAACAACACTCTCTATCCTGGCGGCCGAAAATAAACACAACGTAAAACTGTGGATATACGAAAAAGAACTGGCGGATGACATAGCAAAAACCAGGGAGAACAAAACCTACCTTCCCGGGGTCCAACTGCCTGTCACAATAGATATCTCTTCACAGCTAAAAGACGCCTTAAACGGCGCCGATCTTGTAATTTTCGCTGTACCTACGCAATTCTTGCGTAAAACCGCCGGAGAGGCCGCGAAATATCTGGATAAGGGCGTTTTAGTGTTGAACGTATCCAAAGGCATTGAAATAAAAACATTAAAAAGGCCGTCCGAGATAATCGAAGAAGAAACAAAAATAAATGATATTGCCGTGCTTTCGGGCCCCAACCTTTCTCGGGAAATAGCCGACGGTCTGCCGGCGGCCAGCGTAGTGGCCTGCCGGGACGCGAACCGCGCGAAGAAGGTCCAAAAACTGCTCAACTCAGAAAGGTTCAGGATCTATTCCAATGACGATGTCATTGGTGTTGAGATTTCCGGCGCGTTAAAGAATGTCGCGGCTATCGCGGCAGGGATAGCCGACGGACTAAAGCTGGGAGACAACGCCAAGGCAGGACTTCTGGTAAGAGCCATGACCGAGATACAAAGGCTGGGCCAGGAACTGGGAGCCAGAGGCGAGACCTTCTTTGGACTGTCGGGCATTGGCGACATGATAGCTACCTGCTCCAGCGAGCTTTCCAGGAATCACAAGATAGGCGCGCGCATCGCCATGGGGCAAAGCCTGCGGGATATCGTTAAAGGAGCCCACGAAGTAGCCGAAGGGATAGCAACGGCCAAAGCCGTCCATAAACTCGCGAAAAAGTTAAATGTCAATATGCCTATAACCGAACAGGTCTATGCCGTTCTTTTTGATGACAAAAACCCGCTCCAGGCTATCTCTGATCTAATGAGACGTCCGATCAAGCCCGAGTGATCAATGCAGAAAGTCGGCTCCTTCTTTCTTTTCCCTTTCGATCACGTCGCCAGTTTCCTGCTGGAGCTTGTTAAGATATTCTGGTGTGATGATGCGCGGGGTCACAAAAACCAGAAGCTCACGTTTTTCTTTGACTATCTGTGTGGTCCTGAACAAACCGCCGATGTAAGGAATGCTCATCAGAAATGGCACGCCGGTGTCTTTTTCTTCTTCCGAATGCTTGATAAGCCCGCCAATAACGACCGTTTCCCCGTCTTTGACAAGCACTTCATTCTTTGACTCTGTAGTATTTTCCGAAGGGATCGTATCCGCGGTGTCGCCCGAGGTCGAGGTCGAGATGGCCTCGCTGATCTTTGGATATATTTCCATTCTTATGTAGCCCGTATCGCTGATATGCGGAGTAAATTCAAGCGAGGTGCCGGTTTCCATAAAGTGCACCTGCTGGACCGTACCCGTATCCGTAATAACCGCGGTCTTAAATCCGATCTTGGACCCGATAAGTATGTAAGCTTTTTTGTGGTTGAGCGTCGAAAGCCTGGGCGCGGCTACCAGGTTGTATCCAACAGTCGCCTCAATAGCCGAAAGGTAGGCTTCCAGATTAGTGGTAATAACTTGAGCGTACACTCCAAGAGCGTTCTCGTCCCCCGCCCTGCCGGAAAGGCCTTTTGTCTGGACAAAATCGTTCGAGTCCTCGGGACGGACATACTTTATGTCCATGCCCAGCGCTCCGCCTTCAGCATTTCGCACTTCAATTATCTTGGTCTCGACCATTACCTGCAAAGGCGGGACATCCAGCTCGTTTATGGAATTTCTAAGACGCGCCATATTGTCAGATGCCGCCTTTATTACCAGAGCGTTATAGGCGGGGTCAACAGAGATCGAATCCCCATCTTCAGCTATCAGGTTAAGGGCGTTGGCAACGTCGGTGGCCGACGCGAATTCAAGCACAAATGTCCTGACCTGTTTTTTTGAACTTACAACAATGGTATTGCCCTGGTCATACCAATCAAGCCCGCGAGATCTCAGGACCGCCTCAAGCCCCTCCTGGGGAGTTACATCAGTAAAGCTCAATGAGACATTGCCTTTGACATCGTCGCCTGCCACGATGTTCTTTTTCAAATATTTCGCGAAAATGGGCAAAATAGACCGGACATCCGCTTCTTTGACAGTAAAGCTCAGCTTGCCCTGGCTTACTTTTATATCGGCCGCTCCAACAACATTGACGGTCATAAAAACCAGTACCACCAACAGTAAAATGATCTTTTTCATTTCAATCAACTCCTATCTTAATATATAAAATCTTTTCGCGTCCGCCCTTTACCAGGACTACGCGGTTGGTATATATCTTTTGGACCTTCCATCCCTGTACCCATTCCCCCTCCTGCACCATTTCATCGTCAATAATGGCTGTACGCTTGTCGCCAGCCAAAAATATTCCTTGCAGATCAAGGGTTTTCTTGGCCGCGACAACGGGCGCGGCTTCGACCTCGCCGACATTTTCAGCTTGTTTAATGGCAAATCCGACAGAAAAGGGGTCGCGCAAACTTTTTGGGGCTTGGGCGGTCTCACCGTTCTGGCCAGCAAGCTCGCTGATCTTTTTTTTGATCTCGTCAGCAGCCTTTGCTTCGCCGGTTGAAGAAACAGCCGTGTCAGACATCACAATCGCGCTTCCGCCTTCTATGGGCAGTAAAGGCAGTTCTTCCTGCCCGCCGGCCAAAAGGTCGGGAAGATAGAGCGCCCCAAAGGCTATTCCCATCAGGACCAGTCCTCCAAGCAGTAATATTAACATTCTAGTATTTTTCATAAACCGCGCCCCTAATAATATACGAACAGGGATATGGCAATGGCAATGCCGCTGTCGGTCCTGGTCAAATTGATCGATTCTGCTATTATCAGGATCGGCAGCTGCTCCAATTCCTTGATAAATCGGTATATCTGGTCATAACTTCCGTTCATGTTAAGCAATATGGTGACGGCCTTCGCGCTTCCCACAACGCTTTCGCTGGCGCTGGGCTGTACCGAGTTAAGGTTCAGTCCCAGCCTGGAAATTATCCCCGAAATATAGCGCAGGGCCTCCATGGTCTGCTCTTCCCGGCCCTTGAGCGATCGGAGCTTTTTTAACGGGCTTAGCTCCAGCCTTTCCAGTATCTTGGCCTTGCTCTGGGTCAAAGAAAGTTCGGTCCGCAGGTTATTTAGTTTCCCGGAAGAGACCGAGATATCATCAAAGATACCGCTAAGAAAGAATTGATAGAACGCGTAGAGTACCACCATGACAACGGTCATGAATATCAGCCAGCGTTCTCTATTGGATAGTTTAAATTTCATATCTTTTTTATCTTCGCCTGCACCTGGAACGAAAAAGCGTCATACAGGTATCCGCCGACCTTGGTAGCCGAAATAAGATCAACTTTTTCAAAAGACGGCTGTTTGGCAAGCGTAAGCACAAACCTGGAAAGGATGTTTTCCGGGGTATCACCCTTGCCGAACACTATGCCGCCAAAATCCAGCGTTCTTGATGATTCGACCAAATTCAAGCGTTCGATAAGCACCTCAGGGGGCAGGCTGTCGCTAAGCTCCTTGAACACTATCGGTATCTTAAGCCTGTCCAGCTCAATGCGCTTAAAGATGCCGGCGCGGCCTTCTTCTTCCCTGACGGCCTGTTCTATCTCTTCCAGCCTGGAAAGCTTGGGCTTTAGGACATCGATCTGGCTCTGTATGCTGGTCACTTGATTTTTAAGGCTTGCCGAGTACAAATAAAGCCCGGAATATAAAAGCAAAAGCGTGACCGCGAAAAGAATGCCGGCTTCCTGCGGACGCGCGTGCTTGCGGGCAAGCACTTTCCATTTTTCGCGTATCTCTTCGGGAAGCAGGTTGACATCGGGCTCGAAATAGTCGAGCGCGGCACCCAGCGCGGCCGACATTTGCGAGGTGTGTTTTTGAAGCTTTTCCTGGTCCTGCAGTTTAAAGGACATTTTGGTCCTGGCAAAAGTGCTGGCAACATCGATCGGAATACCCAGCGTCTCGCCCAAAAACTCCGCCAGATGAGGGGTCTGGGCCGACCCGCCGGTCAGGATGATCTTTGTGATGGGCGTGTCGCCCATCTGATTGCGGTAATATTCTATGGTGCGCATTATCTCGCCCGATATCTTTTCAAGCGCTGGCCTTACCACCGCCTGCAGGTGCGCCGTCGGTATTTCTTTTAGTTTTGGATAGTTTTCAAGGTCCACGGGAACACCGTATTCAAGCTTTATCTTTTCGGCTTCGTCATATTTTAGTTCCAGCCGGCCTTCTTCAGAGACCAGGACAGAGGTCATGGCCTTGGTAATGTCTTCGCCGCCCAGCGGCACTTCGCGAGAGAAGATAAGGGATGGTCCTTTGAAGAATGAGATGTTGGTGGTAAGGCGGCCCAGATACACCGGACAGATCATTTCTTCGCCGACGAACTGCTGAGAAAAAACATGTTTCAGGCACATGGGGATGGGAACGATAGAGACCAAACGCACACCGGCGGATTTTGCTATGGACACCAGTCCGTCAATGACGGGCCGGTTGGCGGCAACCACAATAAGAGGGATCTCCTCTTCGTTTTCTTTGTTCTTAAAAGCTTTCCCCGCGGCGACATAGTCGATAACCGCGTGTTCGGCGGGGAAAGGCAGTTCTTCCTGCAGTCTCCATTTGATGGCTTCAAGGGTCTCGGCTTTGGATAATTTGGGAGTTGATATCTGGGTGATGTAAACATCCTGTCCGCCCATGACGGCGACGGCGTTTCTGGTCTTTATGCTTTTGCTTTTCAGTATATGGGCCAGAAGGCGGCCCTGGGCTATCTCTTTTTCGGGGTG
Source organism: Candidatus Margulisiibacteriota bacterium (assembly GCA_018813405.1). Classification (GTDB taxonomy): domain Bacteria; phylum Margulisbacteria; class WOR-1; order XYC2-FULL-46-14; family JAHJBW01; genus JAHJBW01. Next base: position 17,783 of record JAHJBW010000144.1, read on the forward strand.
TTTCTCCATCAATTCCATGGGAACTTCTTCCATGCCCCAGGCGGAAACAACAAATTCCTTGGGTTCCCTGGTTATTTCAATAACCTTGACGGACCTGACTCTAAGGTCAAGCCCAAGTATAGATTTTTGTGCCATTTGTAGATAATATATATGAAAGGAAAATGCTTGTCAACGACAAAAAATCGCTAGAAAACCTCTAGCCAGATATCGAGTTCTGACTCGCCTTCTTCGGTACCGCCCTCAGTGGTAAAACCAGTCAATGTCCCCGGAAGGTATGTGGGATCAAAATTAATTTGCGCGCTGTTACGCATGGAAGAAAGATCTGCAGAGTTCATGGTAA
>JAHJBW010000013.1 GCA_018813405.1 Candidatus Margulisiibacteriota bacterium
AATGAAGCAGACCGCTATAAAAATACGTTCTACCGTCCGGTACGATCCTTTGACTATCAAAAACCAGATGAAAAGCCCCATGATGGGAAGAGTGATGTATTTGCTAAGACCGAATATTTCAAGGCTGGCGGCTATGCCGGCAAATTCAGAGATGGTGACCGCTATGTTGGCGACCAGCAGTATCAACATGGCCAGCAGGGTCCAACGCAGACCAAACTCTTCCCTTATAAGGTCAGAAAGCCCCTTACCCGTGACTACCCCCATTCTGGCCACCATTTCCTGCACAATAACCAGGCAGACCCCCACCAGAAAAAGCATCCACAGCATGCTAAAGCCAAAGCTGGCCCCGATGATCGAATAAGTAGCGGTGCCGCCGGCATCGTTGCCGGCAATGGCGGCTATAACACCGGGTCCCAGCAAGGCCATGACCCAAAAAAGTCTTTTATGAAAAGGCGCCTTAACCAATGATCTGCCTCCTTCTGCGGGAGATCGGCGGGAGCACAAATTCGACAACGTCGTCCACGGTCACAATTCCGATTATTTTGTTCTCGTCGTCAATAATGGGGACCGCCAGCAGGTTGTATTTGGAGATGGTATCCGCAACTTCCCGCTGGTTGGCGCCGGCGGAAAGGGCTATTATATCGTCCTTTACCATAAGGTCAGCTATCTTTTTGTCCGGCGCGCTAACTATAAGCTGTCTCAGGGATTGGACTCCGGCCAGATGCCCTTCTTCGTCGACCACATATAGATAGTAAATGGTCTCCGCAGACGGGGCCATTTCCCTGAGCCGGTTGATGGTCTGCTCCACAGTCAATTCTCGCGGTATGGTGATGAACTCGGTAGTCATTAGACCTCCGGCAGTTTCATCTTCGTGTTTCAGGAGCTTGCGTATCTCCGCGGCTTTGCGCACTTTTATAAGGCGCAGGAATTCTTCCCGCTTCTCTTCGGTAAGGTCGCCCAACACGTCGGCGGCTTCGTCGACCGGCATTTTTTCCAGTATGTTCAGGGCTTTTTTCGTGTTCAGGGTCATTAGTATCCTGGCCGCGATCATGGGCTCCAGCTCATGCAGGGCTTCCGCCGCGGTGCTTTCCGACAAAGACTCGAAGATGGCGTTCTTTTCCTGCTGGTGCACCTGGCTGATGATGTGGGCTATGTCGGCCGGGTGCAATTCGGAAAGATGCTTGTGTGGTATTGTGATCACGCCCCTGCCAAGGTCAGTCCTCAACTGTTCCACATGGTCCCAGCCTATCAGCCTGTCATGGATGTCGATCTCGAACCATTCCACCAGAGGAAGAATGCCAAGCCTGCGGAGCATGCCCTTAAAACCGACGTCGACCGCGATCAGGCGGATATCCTGGTCAACCTTCGCGAGCTGAAGGTCATTGACCCGCACCACGCGGGCACCTTCGACATCGACTATCTGTTTATCAAGCACGTCCCGGCACAGCAAAAGTTCCCCGTTCCTTAGCTCGGTAAAGGCCACGTTTTTCTTGATGCTGGAGGTGGAAACAAACTGTTTGCCGACCAGTTCTATGTCTCCCAGCAGGATAGCCGACATTTTTCCGTTGGTCCTGGAGACCAGAAGGCCGGTCACTTTTGGAAATGATTCTCCCAGGGTAATAAGCACGTCCTTGACATGCCCTATTGACTCCTGGGCCTTGTCTACAACAGGGACGCCTTTTAGTTCGGAAACGAACATTTCGGTAAAAAGCACCATAGTGATGTTATTATAACATATGTGAACTTGCCGAAAGAATCGATTTTTGATATAATCATAAGAAGAATAGGAGGCGATCATGGCAGTAGTTACAATGAAAGAATTATTGGAGGCAGGAGTGCATTTTGGGCACCAGAACACGCGCTGGGACCCCAGGATGGCGCCATTTATTTATTCTTCGCGCAATAACATACATGTTATTGACCTGCACAAGACCATTCCACTTATTGAAAAAGCCTACGATTTCGTAAAGAAAACCGTTGCCGACGAAAACGCCACGGTGCTTTTCGTGGGCACAAAAAAACAGGCCCAGGAGGCGGTGGCCGAAGAAGCCAAACGCTGCGGCATGTTCTATGTCAACGACCGCTGGCTGGGCGGCACGCTCACAAATTTCAAAACGCTTAAAAAGAACATCGCGCGAATGAAAGACATCGAGAAAATGGAAGCCGACGGCATGTTTGAAAAACTGCCGCGCAAAGAGGTCTCCAACCTGAAAAGGGAATATCGCAAATTGGTCCGCGGACTTGGCGGCATAAGGGAAATGACCCAGCTTCCCAGGATAATGTTCGTTATTGACACAAAGAAAGAACAGACCGCCATACTGGAGGCAAGACGCCTTAATATTCCTGTCATCGGCATAGTTGACACCAACGGCAACCCCGAAGAAATAGACTTCCCTGTCCCGGCCAATGACGACGCCATACGCTCTATCAAACTTATAACCTCTATTTTCGCTGACGCGGTGCTGGCGGCCAGACAGCAAACACAGCCGCTTGACCAGGCGCAGGAAGGCATAGCCGAGCCGGTCAACGAAGAGTCAGTGCTGGAAGAGGCCGAGATGCTTTCAGAGGAAGAACGTCTGGCAGCGCTTGCCCCAAAAATAAAAGAAGAGGAAGAAGAAGAAAGCGAAAGGATAGGGTTCTAACTATGGCAGAGATCAGTCTTGACCTTATAAAATCACTTAGAGAAAAGACCGGCTGCGGCATGATGGATTGCAAAGCCGCGCTCAACGAGACCAGTGGCGACACTGAAAAGGCCATTGAGATACTGCGTAAAAAAGGGCTGGCTTCGGCCGCCAAGCGCGCCGGGCGCGAGGCATCGCAGGGTGTGGTGGAATCCTACATACATACCGGCGGAAAGCTAGGCGTGCTGGTCGAGATCAACTGCGAGACAGACTTTGTCGCGCGCAATACCGACTTTACGGCTTTCGCCAAAGAAGTAGCCATGCAGATAGCGGCTCAGGCGCCGCTTTATGTGGTAAAGGACGATGTGCCTCTTGAAGCTATTGAGCATGAAAAAGAGATAATTTCAGAGCAGGCCAAACAGGAAGGCAAGCCCGAAAAAGCGCTCGAGAAGATAATAGAAGGAAGGATCGACAAATACTATCAGGAAGTTTGCCTGATGGAACAACCCTACATCCGCGAACCGAAGAAAAAGGTCAGGGACCTTTTGGCCGAACTGGTCGCCAAGATCGGCGAGAATATCGTGGTCCGCCGCTTCACCAGGTACCAGCTGGGCGAAAAGTCTTAACCATTCAATGGGTTTGCCGCCAATCAACAACAAGCCTGTCACTCCGAAGGACGGGTCGGACAGTGTTAGCAACTTAAAAAAGCAACTGCTCTCGGTCCTGCTTGAAGCAAAAAAGAAAAAGATCACCACCCCCTTTCCTCAAGACAAAGGTTTTCCGCAAAAAGTAATCGAAGCCCTGAAAAAAGGCATGATCAAGGTGAGCATATCCAGGGAAGAACCAGGCAACAAGCTGGCCAGGTACCTGCCCCTCAAGAACACCCTGGAAGTATTCGCAAAAAAATTCAAGGACTTGAAAAAGACTTCCGCGGAAGAGCGGGCCATTTTACTGCACGAATGCTACCACGCCTATCAGGACATCACAAAAACAGGGAGCCAGAACGGCGCTGAGAATGAAGCGCCGGCATACTTCATACAACTAAGGTACTGGCTCCTGGCAAAAGGTTTTCGTTCTGCCTCCAAAGCCGCGGAGAACGCTGTATTGCAGTACGGTTTTCATTTCCTTTACTACGGGCCCGATGCGATGCGAAACCTGGTAAAGGCTGTCCTGAGCAGTGATCCGGCGCTATGGAAAGCGGCCCTGGAAGAACAAAAGAAGATATATTTCAACGCCATACTTTCAAGCCTGGTCATGGGACAGCTTCTGAGGAACTACCCGTCGGGCGTCCCAGAAAGCGGAGCCAGCCTTCAGTTGAACACGCCAACCGGAGGGCTGGCGCTCTACAACCTTTCGGCACAGGAGGGTAATGACCTTTTGATGCTCTACAGGGAAAAGGAGAAAAAGGGCCTTTCTCTGGACGAACAGCACCTCAACAACCTGAGCTTTATTGACTACTGGCTGGGGATGAACATTAACAACGACACGGTTTTCCTGCAAAGCTTTAACTTCATATCCGACATCTACGCGCGGTAGAGGCCCACAGTGAAATTTTTCCCCGGATGAAACGACACTAAGGCATGGCGATATCCATGCATCCTAATGTGGTTGGCTTCCTTGCAAATAAGGGAATGCAGCCTGCTACCATAAACGAAAAAGCACAATTGCTGGGCCGGCACAGGACCGGTTTTATTTTCTCGCGGCCGGTAAGCGGCAATGTCCTACTGCAGGGAGAAGACAAGATACATGAATACATGTACGGCCTTGACAACAAGTTTTGCCGTTTTGAAAAAGCCCTTTTGTCGCTGGGAGTTAATGACGCCCAAAAGACCGAGGAGTTGGCGCTGGACCTGATGGACCGCAGGTCGTTCAGCGAAACGCTTATCACAAACCTGGAAAGCATCGCCGAATTCGTTAAGCTGGCAATGCCTGCCCCCACAAAGCTAGAGGAAATTTCTACCGCAACGTTTTCTTATTACAGCGGCAACTGCGGAAAAAGAGGCGCCAGGGAGCTGGCCGCAAAGGTTCTTGATATCCTGGGAGAAGCGTCCGCTGACGAGGCCGCAAAAAGATATCCAGCCGGTCACAAGAGACATATCATGCTATGTATGAAAGCTGTTTCTTCAAGGGCGGTAATAATGCTTTTGTCACCGGCCGAGGTCAGCGAGCGGGTTAAGGCATTGCTTGATCTGAAGGTAACAGCAAAAGGGATTACCTTTCGCCCCTGCCAGAGATTAAAGACTGCCTACGAGCTGGTGGCCCGCGAGACCGAATGCAAGAAGGCGGCAAAGACGGCGGCCATGGTATTTGAAGAGCTGGAGATTTCCGAAGAGATATTCACCGACTCCCCCACCCTTATGTACCGCACTCACAAAAGGAACAAGGAAGGCAAAATCGCACTTAACTCCGAGGCCCTGCTTTGCGAGCATTTAAGGAGCGCCAACCGGGTAATGGCCGAAGAGTTCAGGGCTGGAGAGCTGGCTTTTGAGCGTACCTGGCAGGTACTGGCAAAAGCTGGTAATTTTACCGGGTCTGCCAAATATTCCAGCGTTCTGGAGCATCAAAAAAAGGCCCTGCGCCTGGCTTGTAAAGGCATTGATTCAGCAGAAAAGAGCGACTACAGGAGCGCGCTCAAGTTATTCAACCTGGCTCAGGAGCATTGTGTTTGCTTTGCCGGGACTCCTAAAAAGAAAGTAAGGAGCACACAGAAAGGTTTTTCCTGGGCGATAGGCCGCCTTTACGCCAGATATTACCCGCTCTATCTTGAGCAGGAAATAAGCACTGCGCGGGAAAAAAGGGGCGGCCTGGCAAGGGGCGGGACAGTGGCCGAAAAGGTTGACCTGCTCAGAGAGAAGCGGGACCTCCTCATCAGAGAGAACATTGCCCGCATGAAGCTAAACACTTACGAGAGCGTCAGGGACCTGCTGAACGAAAGTGAGCTTTTGCTTTTGTTCTCAAAGCTTTTCGAAGAAAAGACCGAGACCCATTTTGTGTTAAAGAGCAACAAAATGACGGGAACCATGGAAAAATTAAAGCGGGTCGCGTTGCGGGACATGCCGGAAGCTGAGAGGGAAAAGATCGAACGCATATTTGGGGCCGGGCGGCTGGGAACGCTGGCGGCCATACCCGCTTTGAAGTATAAAATGCGTTTCAGGCCTTTTGAGGCCAACTACAAATATTTGACAAATATTGCGGTGTTTGCCGTGAAGCTAACGGATATGGCAACACTAAGTGAATGTTCAAGCTTGCTGTTGAAAGAGGCGCTTGAAAGCGGCAGGATATCGGTAAGCGACATTACCGCTTACAAGCCCGAGGAACAGTTGGCCATAGCGCGGGCTCTGGCGACCGGACAGATATCTTCCCGCATTACGGAAATGGCTAAAGACAAGAAAAACCTTTCCGCCTGGGCAATGCATTCTCCCTTGGCCAGGAAGTTCAATAAGCTTAAGGAAGATTTCATCGCCAGAGAGAAAATGGCGCGGGAAGAAAGGGAAAAGCTGCCGCTGGAGCAAAGGATGAGAAAACTCAGGATAAAAGAAGCGGCCAAAAGAGCGGCCTCTTTACAGACCGACGCAAAAGCAGAAAAAAAGCCTCAGTTCCAGGGCGGGATCATTCCCAAAATGTTCATTCCCAGCATACCCATAAAAGCGGCTGTGCCGGTATTCACTGACCCGGTGGCAAGGTCCATATACCGGTACGATCTTGCTCCTTTATTTAGCAACGGCAGCAGTGACGGGCGGGTAGTGCTTTTGAGAAAATTCTTTGTTCTGCTTGAGGCATCGAGCATGGATGGAGAGGTTGCGCTGGCCAAAGAGATAAGGAAGAGCGTTATGGCGGGAGTTGGCGGGGAAGTTGAGAGCATGGCCATATCCCAGGCGCTTTTGATATTCCAGAACCTTGTCAACTTAAAAAGCTATTTACTTGCGGAAAAATACCGAGAGGCCGAGATAGAGCTGTTTGCCATCAGGGGAAAATTGCGTGAGGCAGGATCCCCCCACCTCGAAACCCTGCAGGCCTTGCTGGAGGATTTCCACTTTTCCAGCCAGAAGGAAAAGTGGGTGGATTTCCTGGCTTTTTGCCGTTCTTTTACAGCTCCACGTTAACCTTCCAGAAGCATCCGGAATCGTCCTGGGGAGCGCCAAAGTCGGTATAAAAATAAAACCCTTTGGCAGGCATATTGCTCATTTTTACATAGAAGCATATCTTTTTTAGCCTCAACCTTTGTGCCAGGTTATAGAGCGCGGTGATCATTCTGCCTCCGTCTCCCCTGCCCCGCGAAAAACTTTCCAGGTAATTCAGGCTTATGCCGCCGGAATAGACACTAAAGTCTATATGGGCAGAAGGCAGGCAGGTTTTTTCCAGCTGGCGGCAATTTTGTGGAAAGGCCACCTGACGGTCCGAGGTTTTGATGATGACATAATAGCATTCGCCTTTTATAACGAACCTTTTTTCTTCTTTTACAAGCCACACGGCCACGTATTTATCCTTGGCCGCGGGTAGGAAGCAGGAAAGCACGTCATGGAACATCGGGAGCGGGAAGTCCGGGGAGTACTGGTATATTTTCACAAAGTGCGACCCTATTTGCCGGGAGCCGGAAACAAAGGCCTGCCGGACATCGTCGGGATCGAGCCTGGCGGGGGGCATAGACATGGCCCTCCGGGCGATGGGAGTCCTGATTTTTTGGAAATGGCCGTTGCCTGCCAATATTTTTTTTGCCCTGGCATCGAGCGGGCACAGGTGAAATGTCATGTATTTTTATCGGTGAAAGAGGAAGAAAATTTCACCAACGAAAACGATAGCATAGCATAAAAAAAGAGCACAAGTTTTACCCTGTGCCCTTCTTTGTTTTGTCTTTACCGATGCCTGGTCTGTTACCAGGGCCACCACCATCTTGATTCCCTCTTATCGTCAGCGTTTTCCTTCATGACAGCCTGCTTGTCCGCGGCATTCTTGGCGGCTGTTTCTTGTTTTGCCTGGGCGTTGTCCCTCATGGTCTCATGCTTGTCGTCGGCATTTTCCTTGGCGACAGCCTTTATGTCGGCGTTCCTTTTGGTAAGGTTGGCCTTTTGGTCCTCGGTCAGGTCCATGCTGTTGGCTTTTTCAGCCCTTACGTCATGTACGTTGCCGGCTTTGGTCTTTTTGGCTTCGTTAACGTTGAGCGCCTTGCTCTTCTTGGCCTCGTTAACATTGCCGGCCTTGGTCTTTTTAGCCTCGTTCACGTTAAGCGCTTTGCTCTTCTTGGCCGCGTTGCGGTCCACAGCTATCTCCTGCGCGGTCCTGGCAAACGCTAACCCCGTCATTGAAACAACGAACACCACCATCAAAATCGATCCCATTACTCGTATGGTTCTCATATTGACCCTCCTTTGGAATCCCTTGATTCATCAATATTATAGCATGTTTTGACCGGCATGACCAGGGGCAGGAACTCACCCCCTGTATCCCCCTCTCTTAGAAAGAGAGGGGGAATGACCGGTGAGATACCTTTGAAGCCCCTCTCTTGCTTGCCCTGAGCTCTGGCGAGGGGTTAAGAAAGGGGTTTGGGGTGAGTTCACAACCTCCCTCAACCTCCCCAGCACACCTGCGACATCATCCATGACCTCAGAATTCTTGAAGCGTATAACTCTAAATCCCATACTTTCAAGTGCATAGTCTCTGGCTTTATCGTAATTCTTTCTTTTGTCATGAATGCCTCCATCCAACTCTACTATCAATCCAGCTTCATGACAGTAAAAATCCGCCACAAAAAACCTTTGCCTCCCGCGCCAGGTAAAAACTACCGGATGCTGCCGCAGGAATTTTTTGTCATCCAGACTGCGGTTGCGCACTATCTTCCAAAAAATCTCTTCAGCTTCCGTCTGCTCCCTGCGAAGCTTCCTCACAGTCTCTTTAACAAATTTACTGTCCCGCCTTCTCATAATCTATAACCCCACCCCTCTCTTTTTAAGAGAGGGGTCTTAAATAAGGATTATACTATAAAGTAAAAGCTGGGGTGAGTTAAGAGAAGGCTCCAGGCGTGGGTTCTATGTTATAATCCCCTTATAGTGAAACGCGGCAAACCTCTAGCTCTACTTATCGACGGCAACTCGCTGGCCTACCGGGCCTTTTACGCCCTGCCCGATACCATGAAGACCTCAAAGGGCATTGGCACCAACGCCGTCTACGGGTTTACCAACACGCTCATAAAAGCCCTGCTTGACGACAAGCCCGACTTTGCCGCCGTGGCCTTTGACAGAAAAGAACCCACCTTCCGCCACCTGGAGTACAAAGAATACAAGGCCACCCGCGACAAAGCGCCGCCAACCCTTTACGACCAAATGCCCTATGTAAGGGAAGCCGTCGAAGCGCTTGGCATCCCCGTGCTCGAAAAAGCCGGCTTTGAGGCCGACGACATAATCGGCACCCTGGCAAAAAAATGCGAAAAAGAAGGCTATGAGGTGGTAATACTCTCCGGCGACAAGGACTCGCTCCAGCTTATAACCGAGAACATAAAGCTTTTGACCATGCGAAAGGGCATTACCGATACCGTGCTCTACGACGAAAAAGCGGTAGAAGAAAAATATTCGCTGAGGCCCGACCAGATGATAGACCTGAAAGCCCTGAAAGGAGACGCTTCCGACAACATACCGGGCATAAAGGGCATTGGCGAAAAGACCGCCATAACCCTGCTTAAAGAATTCTCGACGCTCGAAAACCTGCTCGACAACGCTGGCAGTATTAAAAGGGAAAAGACCCGCCAGCTGGTGGAACAGGGCAAAGAGTCCGCGCTCTTGAGCAAACGGCTGGGCGCCATAAAGACCGATGTCGAGCTTGATGTCGAAATAAAACCGCAGAAGATAGATATAACCAGAGCCGCGCCGTTCTTTGAAAAGATGGAATTCAGCTCGCTGGCAAAAAAATACTCCGGCAAGACCGCTTCCGAGTCCCTGAGGGAAAAAAGAGAAATGATAAGCCAGTACGACTACATCTGCGTTCAGGACGAAAAAGAATTGCGGAAGCTTATCAACGAACTGGAAAAATGCGGCGAGTTCGCCTTTGATACCGAAACCACCGGCCTGGACGCTTTTGAAGTCGACCTGGTCGGCATCTCGTTTTGCGCCAAATACGGAAAGGCATATTACCTCCCAATTTCCAAAGAAGGCGGAAAATCGGTTTTCCGCCTTCTTAAGCCCATCCTTGAATCCAAAAAGCTCAAGATCGGCCATAATATCAAATACGATATCGAAGTGCTGTTAAAATATGGCATCAATGTCGCCCCGCCCTACTTTGACACTATGATAGCCGCCTGGCTTTTGGACCCCACCAAAGGCGGCTACGGCCTCAAAAAGGCTGGCAAGGAATATCTGGACCGCGATATGATCCGACTGGACGAGCTTATCGGCAAGGATGCCGAACACGCCGGTTTTGCCGAGGTGCCACTGGACGTTGCCACCGACTACGCCGCGGCTGACGCGGATGTTACCTTTGGCCTGTACGATATCTTCAAGCAAGAGCTGAAAAAAGAAGGCCTGGAAAAAGTATTTTATGAGGTGGAGATGCCGCTTATCCCGGCTGTGATCGAAATGGAAAAGAACGGAGTATCTCTTGATACAAAAAAGCTAAAAAAGATGTCAGGCGATATGGAAGAAAGGCTTAAAAAACTGGAGAAAGATATCTTCTGCATTGCCGGTGAGGAGTTTAATATCAACTCACCAAAACAGCTGGCAGTCGTGCTTTTTGATAAACTGAAACTGCCTGTCCGAAAAAGCACAAAGAGCGGGCCTTCGACCGACGCGGAGGTCCTGGAAGAGCTGGCGGCTGACAACTTTGAAATAGCCGAAAAACTGTTGGAATACCGCCAGCTGAGCAAACTTAAAAGCACTTATGTCGACGTACTGCCGGGCCTTATTAGCAAGACCGACGGCCGCGTGCACGCCTCGTTCAACCAGTCCGGCACCGCTACCGGCCGCTTTTCAAGCTACGACCCTAATTTACAGAACATCCCGCCCGAGGTCCGCTCGGCCTTTGTGCCCGGCCAAAAGGGCTGGCTTATCCTGTCCGCCGACTATTCACAGGTAGAACTAAGGATACTGGCGCACCTTTCAAAAGATCCCAGCTTTGTCTACGCTTTCAGGAAAAACAATGATATCCACAAGGCCACCGCGGCCGATATTTTTGATGTTGACGAACTTTTGGTAACGGATGAAATGAGGTCGGCGGCAAAAACGGTCAATTTTGGAATAATTTACGGCATATCGGAATTTGGCCTGGCCAAACAGTTAAAGATAAAAAAGACCGAGGCGGCAAAGTTCATTGACAACTACTTCAAAAAGCACAAAGGCGTCAAAGAATTCATGGACGGCACCGTTGAGCAGGCAAAGCAGACCGGCATTGTCCGCACCCTGCTGGGCCGCCTGCGAAGACTGCCCGACATAAACAGCCCCAACTACGGCCTGCGCTCGTTTACCGAGCGGACGGCCATCAACACTCCCGTCCAGGGCACCGCCGCCGACATGATAAAGCTGGCCATGATAAGGGTATATGGCCGTGTAAAGA
>JAHJBW010000145.1 GCA_018813405.1 Candidatus Margulisiibacteriota bacterium
TCTTGTAGGCCACAAATAAAAGCGTGGCAAACTCGTCGGGCAGGCTCTTCCAATCACCATCTTTAACAATACGGTCAAGCTCTTTCTGCGCGGCAGTGGCGGCATCTTCGCCTTTGATCCTGCTCATAGACCTTAGATAACCGCGGCTGGCATACTGGAGGCATGAGAGAAACAAGCGGTCCTTGCGATTATAAAGTTCAGCAAAATCAATGGTTTTCTTGAATATCTTGCCCGCCCGGCTTTCGGGGACAAAGACAATGTTGTTGCTGCGCATGAAGTCGTAAATAGACTCGCCAGCTTCAGCTTTTACGGCAAAGATGGGGACCAATTCCTCGGTACGCCTGATGAATTCAGCCAGATCGGCAAAGCTGTCTTCCTCGCCCAAACTGCCGTTGCCGTTGCCCCACATGGCATCAATAGCTTTCTCCGTTATCTCCCTGGACGACCTGCCGGTAACCTCGGCCAGCCTGTCCAGAAAATCGCCGTCAATGGCTATCGAGCCGTCTTCGCGCATCGAAGCGCGTATTAACTGTCTGATACCTGCTTTACCAGCAGAGGTAAGCACCCTGCCAAAAAGATCCTCAAATAGATTGGTGATCTTTTCGTAAAGAGAGTCTTCGGCTCCGTCGGGCACGGCGTACATTTTGCCATTAGCCTTTGGGACATCGTTGCCGTTACGGAACGGCGCTGGAGCCTGTGGTCCCGGAGTAGTCTGGGAGGGGGCCTGCGGCGCATGCCCTCCAGAAGGCTTCTCCACTCCTGGCGGCGTTAGCCTGAGGGTTGGACCTATATTTGGTGCTGTGCTTACCCCTGGCGTCATTTTTCCTTCCCCTTCATTTGTTCGATATGATCTTCGAGCTGTTTTTGCTTGACGATCAGGTCCTGCTTTACGGCGTCGATCCGAGAGTCAAATTCCTTCATCTTTTCCCTGGCCTTGTTCCGGCGTATGTAAGCCCCGATGAACATAATAATGTTGACAAGCAAAAAAGCCGCTATCGCGCCAAAAAAGAACGAAGTCCAATCGATATTTATTGCCATTAGACCACTACCCCCTTACCGTTTGGCACAATTATAGCACTGTGCTCTTCGGGTTTGGGGGTCGATTTATCTTCCTCAGTTCCAACGGGAACAACTTTCTTAGAATTGTCATTTTGGATCATTGTTCTTAATGTGTCGTCACCTCTATCAAGATTCAGCGCGGAACCAAGCAGTTCAATGGCTGTCATGCCGGAAGGAGTTACGGGCGTCCTGGCAGCAAGCTGGTCAACACCTTCGGCCAGTTGTTGTGTCTGCCTGGCAAGGTTGTATTTTGTTTTCGCGCTGACACCGTTAGAAGCGGCCTGCGCGTACCATCCAGATGTTTGGTCAAAATTAATGCTCATAGTTAGCTCCTACAACATATATCGGTTCAACACGCAAAAAACTTGCATGATCCCATAGAATATCTCGCTATTATCCCTCAATTAGTATATCGGTACTTGATACAAAATTCTTGCATTATGATATAATTATAGTGTGGGAAACAGCAATAAGATCAAGGGCCTTATTATAGCGTTTTTGATAGTAATAGCGGTAATTTCTGGGCTTGTGGTACAAATAATAGTACAACTGCCCAACGTTGAAGAAATCAGCAACTATAACCCCTCCGAATCTACAGTTTTGTATGCCTCAGACAACAATGTGCTGGCAAGACTGCACAAAGAGGAAAACCGCAGGGTCGTCCCTCTTTCCAAAATATCACCTATTCTTCAGCAAGCGGTAGTGGCTATCGAGGACGAAAGATTCTATAAGCATGCCGGCGTGGATTTCTTTGGTATTGGGAGAGCTTTCACCAAAAACCTGTTAAGAGGACGAATTGTACAAGGAGCATCAACCATTACCCAACAGCTGGCCCGCAACATATTTTTGACACACCAAAAGACGCTTACCAGAAAATTGGCCGAAGCTTTTCTTGCCTTCCAGATAGAACGCAGGTTCAGTAAGGAAGAAATACTTGAATTATATCTAAATCAGATCTATTTCGGCCACAATTGTTATGGGGTTGAATCGGCTTCGCAGTTGTACTTTGACAAACATGCCGACGAACTTACACTTGGAGAAGCCACTATGTTGGCGGGGCTTATAGAGGGACCTGAGCTTTTTTCGCCATACAAGAACCAGACCCTGGCCTTAAGACAGCAGAGGATCGTGCTGCAAAAAATGATCGATCTCAGGATGATCAACAAAGAGACCGCTGTCGAAGCCGCTCAGACGCCAATAAAGCTGTATCCCAATAACATTAAGCGATTGGGCAATATGGCCCCTTACTTTATAAGCGATCTGATGAAGGACCTGGTTGATAAATACGGCGAAGAAGTCGTCTATAAAGGCGGATTGAAGGTAACTACCACTATTGACCCGAATATGCAGGCCGCGGCGGAAAGAGTGGTAGAAAACTTTATGGCCGCGGAGGGAAAAAAGTATAATTTTTCACAAATAGCACTGGTGGCCATTGATCCAAGGACAGGGCAGATCAAGGCCATGGTGGGCGGCGCCGATTTTAAGGAAAGCCAGTTCAACCATGCCACCCAGGCCAAGAGACCGCCAGGGTCATCGTTCAAGCCGTTCGTCTACACAGCCGCGGTTAACCGGGGAATGTCGCCAGGCACCATCCTTTCGGACAGGCCCACGACATTTAAGGTGACACCAAACCGCTGGAACCCACAGGGGACCTGGAAGCCCATGAACTTTGACAGGAAGTTCCACGGCAACGTGACCATGAGGACGGCGCTTGAAAGATCGTACAACCTGCCGGCTATTAAAACGCTTGAAATGGTGGGCATAAACGCCGTTATCAACATGGCGCACCGCATGGGCATTGAAAGCGATATAGAACCAGCCATGGCCATAGCGCTGGGGGTAAGCGATGTCACCCTTCTGGAGATGACCTCTGCCTACGGAGTGCTGGCAACGGGAGGCATGAGGACACCGCCCGTTTCTATCATTAAAGTAGTGGACCGCAATAAAAAAACTATATTCGAGGATAAATCAGAAGGCAAAAGGGTCCTTGATGAGAACACTGCCGCAGTTATGGTGGACATGATGAAGGGCGTGCTTACAAGAGGCACCGGCGTGCAGGGTCAAATAGGACGGCCGGCAGCTGCTAAAACAGGGACTTCGCAAGATATGAAGGATGCCTGGTTCATTGGATTTACCCCTCAGCTGGTGGCGGGGGTCTGGGTTGGTAATGACGATAACAGGCCAATGCAGCGCGTGGCTGAAGTATCGGTCTGTCCCAGGATATGGAAGGAGTTTATGAAGGTAGCCATGCAAAACTATCCTGTGGAAGATTTTGTCCGGCCGGCCGGGTTGGTACCCGTCAGGATATGCTTGAGTTCGGGTATGGTAGCAAATGAATACTGCCCGTCTGATAAAGTGGCAACAGAATACTTTTTTAAAAAAGACGCGCCAATATCCAATTGTTATATTCATCCAAAAGAAAGACCCGATGTTGACGATGATGAACCGGTCATGGAATTTATACCTGACAACGAAGAAGGGAACGAAGAACCCGTCTATGACGAAAACGACCGAGATAAAGTTTGGTACTGACGGCTGGCGAGCAAAAATAGCCGACGATTACACTTTTGATAATGTCAGAAGGGTAACGGAAGCGATCGCCGAGTACTTTAAAAACAGCGGAACAGCCGACAAAGGCATTGCCATTGGCTATGACAACCGCTTCCAATCTGAAGATTTTGCCCGTACCGCGGCAGAAGTATGCGCAAATTCAGGCATTAAGACCAGCCTGACCAAAACCTCGGTCGCCTCCCCTGTTCTGTCGTACGCGGTCAATAAATACGGGCATTGCTGCGGCATAATGATAACAGCCAGCCATAACCCGCCGGAGTGGAACGGAGTAAAGATCAAGGAATCCTTCGGCGGCTCGGCCAGGCCGGAAGTGACCAAACAGGTAGAACAACTGGTCAAACTCGCGCCTCTCACTCCTACCGATGACTCAAAATACGAGATGATCGACCCTCGTGAAGATTACCTTGATCACATCGCTCACTTTGTGGACTGTAAGGGCATTGCCGAGCGCAACCTGGAAGTTGTGGTCGACCCCATGCACGGTTCTGGCTCCGGCTATATTAAGGAAATCATGGCAAAATATGGCATGGCAATTACAGAGATAGAGGAAAAAAGAGACCCAACTTTTGGAGGATTTAATCCCGAACCACTACCCGTTAATCTTGTGGAATTGACCTCATATATGAAAGAGGTTGGCTTAAAGTCCAAAAAGATCGCTTGCGGCATTGCGCTGGACGGCGACGGTGACAGGATCTCGGCGGTGGACCCAAGCGGCACTTTCATCAACACGCAAAATGTTTTCTGCCTGCTTTTGAAGCACCTGGCGGTAAACAGAAAGATGAAAGGCAGTGTGGTAAAGACCTTTAACATAACCCGCATTGCCCAAAAGCAGGCAAAGAAATACGGGCTTAAACTGCATGAGGTCCCCATTGGCTTTAAGCATGTGGTGGACATTATGATGAAAGAAGATGTGCTTTTAGGGGGCGAGGAATCAGGCGGCTATGGCATATACGGGAATATTCCCGAGCGGGACGGATCATTGTGCGGCCTTCTGCTCATGGAGCTTATGGCCTACGAGCAAAAGACCCTCAAGCAGATATTGGATGAACTGATGGACGAGTTTGGATACTTCTACTATGATCGCGTGGATTTGCATGTAAGGTCAGGTTTGAAACCTGACCTTACACAAAGGCTGGCTAGTACGCCTTCTTTGGGGAACAAGAAGGTCGTCTCAGTCGAGGAACTCGACGGCGTAAAGCTTAACTTTGAGGACGAAAGCTGGATACTTTTCAGGCCTTCCGGCACCGAACCCCTACTCCGCATCTACTGCGAAGCAAGATCGTTTGATGATGTAGAATTGCTGCTGGAATCAGGCAGAAAGCTTTTTCAATAGGTCCCCGGACCATTCAAACTTTAAGCGGCTGCGCCCTTTACCCAATTTCTTCTCCAACGCATAAGCAACTATTAACGGAAGTGATACGGAAGGCTCAATAAAAGCCATGGCGCGGCTGGCCTTGCGGTTGATCTTGCCCCAGGAAGTGGCCTCGCTAAGGGTAGAACCCGAAAGCCCGCCCCAGTGCGGGGCATCGGTGGTTACCTGAATGGCGTATTTGTGGCCGCCGGTATCATGGTTGAAAATATACCCCATGACTATAGAATCGTTAATATAATTTTTTGGCACGCCTCCCGCCACATAAAAAGCCGCAGTACGCTTTGAATTGGTAACGCACTGGGTTATCTCAAAATTGTCCCTTATTGAATCGATGGCAACGCCTTCCCTGTTGTTCTTTTTACGCCAGTAGTAATGTTCGGTCAGGCCGATACCTATACTGCTGTCGTTTATGGCCGGGCAAAAGACAGGTATGCCTCTTTCCCTAGCAGTGACCAGAATAGAGTTTTTGTCCTCAACGGTCTCTGACAGAAGCCGCAGGAACTGGCGGCTTGAGTAGTTGCCGGGTTTAAGGGTACCGGCAAACTTGCCGATGTGTGAATCCACAAAAGCGAACTTTTCTTCGTCAACATAGGTATCATAGATGCGGTCGATATAGAGGTCCCGCAACTCAGCATCATTGGCATTGGGTGAGCCCTTGTAATGTTGAAAACCCATGGCCTGATAGTAGTCCTGATAAAGAATGGCCCCGGTTGAGACCACGACATCCACCAAATTATATTCGATCATATCTCGAATGACTTTGCGCAATCCGGCGGCGATCAAGGGGCCGGCCAGGCCAAGCATGATGGTGGGGCGCTCTTTGTCGGTAAGCATATCTTTAAAAATCTCGCAGCAGGCGCCCAGGTTGCGGGCCTGGATGGACATGCCTTTGTAAGAGGTCATAAGGTCTGCAATGGAGGCGGTTTTGGAAAGGTCGAGCTGTTCGACCGGCTTATTGAGCAGCTTTTTCTTTCGCAGTTTGGATCTTTTATCCTTGAGCGAAAACTCATAAAAGCCCATTTCGCTTTTTGACATGGCAGAGGATCCTTCCTACAAAAAATGGAAACCTAAAGGTTTCCGCTACGGATTTTGTAGCGGAGGTCTTTAGACCTCCATTTTTAGCTATACGTTTTTTGCTACGGTGTCGCCTACTTCAGTGGTCGACATTCCCATTTTGCCGGCTGACATGCTGGGCATTTTGGACACGGTCCTGATGATGGCGTTTTCCACATCGGCCGCGGCTTTGTCTTCGCCCAGGGTTTCGAGCATCATTTGCATGGCGCCGATGGCCGCCAGAGGGTTGATAACGTTCTTGCCGGTATATTTGGGGGCAGAGCCGCCAATTGGCTCGAACATAGAAACGCCTTTGGGGTTGATGTTGCCGCCGGCAGCTATTCCCATGCCACCCTGGATCATTGCGCCCAGGTCGGTAATAATATCTCCAAAGATGTTGTCGGTGACTATAACGTCGAACCATTCGGGGTTCTTGACAAACCACATGCAGGTAGCGTCAACATGAGCGTATTCACGCTTGATATCGGGGTAGTTCCTGGCGCCTATCTCGTGGAAGGCCCGTTCCCAGAGGTCAAAGGCATAGGTTAAAACATTGGTCTTTCCGACCAGAGTAAGCTGTTTTCGCTTGTTCCTTTTCTGGCAGTATTCAAAAGCATAGCGCAGGCAACGCTCGACTCCCATGCGGGTGTTCACAGAAACCTGTGTGGCGATCTCATCGGGTGTGCCTTTTCTCAGGGAACCGCCGCTTCCGGCATAGAGCCCTTCGGTATTTTCACGTACGACCACAAAGTCTATCTGCTCGGGACCCTTGTCCTTGATCGGGGTCCAAACATTGGGATAGAGCTTTACGGGGCGAAGGTTGATGTACTGGTCAAGCGCGAAACGCAGTTTTAGAAGTATGCCGTGCTCAAGTATGCCGGGTTTTACGTCCGGGTGGCCGATGGCACCCAGGTAAATGGCATCGAATTTTCTTAGTTCGTCAGGCGCAGATGCAGGGAGTGCCTCGCCGGTCCTCTTGTAACGCTCGCCGCCAAAATCAAAATTGGTCGTTTCGTACTTGATCTTGTGTTTGCGCGCAACGGCTTCAAGAACTTTAAGCCCCTCCGCAACAACCTCGGGCCCTGTACCGTCCCCTCCAATAACTGCAATCTTATAGCTCATATTAAGAACAACCTTCCTTTCAAAATTCGTAGTTTACCTTGATATTATACCTTAAAAAACGCCCTGATTCCAGCTGTCCGGGAAACCCCGGTCTTGTGTATCTGAGCAATATTGGACGGATCGATCCCGCCTATCGCCACGATGGGGATGCTGATCTTTTTGCGTATACGCTTCAACGCCATAACACCCAACGGCTTAACGCCCGGTTTAGAGGGTGTCTTAAAGATCGGCCCAACGCTAATGTAGTCCGCGCCATCCTTTTGCGCCTTGAGGGCTTGAGACAGGTTGTGGGTCGAGATGCCGATGATCTTATAGTCTCCCAGTGTCTTCCTGGCCACTTGCGGCGGAGGATCATCTTGCCCAAGATGAATGCCGTCGGCATCAACCCTTTTTGCTATATCAATGTAGTCATTTACGATGAACACGACCCCTGCCCTTTTCGCTATCTCTCTAACCTTTTTGGCCTGGCGCAGATAATCGGCCTTACTTGTGCCTTTGTCCCGTAATTGAACGATCTTAACGCCAGCCTTTATCGCTTTTTTGATCGATTCGATGGGCTTGTACTTTGGGTCAGAAACCATGTAGAGGTAGAAGTCGAGTTTGAGAAGCTTGGACAACTGCTTTTCAACCTCATAAGATCTGAAACGAATGTCTTTGAATTTTTTTCCAAGAGAAGGGTTGATCAGCTTTGAAAATTCTTCGAGGGAGCGTAAGGCTTCTTGAGAGCGTTTGATGTTGGAGTTGAAGATATCCATAAGATTGGATCGTTTGGCTTCGGTTTTGGAGTAGGTTTTTCTGCCAACATCTTTTAATGATTGCCTGGCTGATAAAAGTTTATCTTTCGGCAATTGTTTGATCGCCTTTGCCAGCTCACCGCGAAGCTTCTTGATCTCATAGGTAAGCTTGTGGTCATCCAGCACAAAACGAGAAAGCTCTTCTGTTATTCGGAGACCTTCCATAGCACGGTTTGCATTTGCGTCTAATATCCGAAATATTTGACATTTCACATTTGACATTTTACATTTGCTCTCTCGTCCACTGCATGGGATCAACTCTTACGTTTTGG
This sequence comes from Candidatus Margulisiibacteriota bacterium, assembly GCA_018813405.1. GTDB lineage: Bacteria > Margulisbacteria > WOR-1 > XYC2-FULL-46-14 > JAHJBW01 > JAHJBW01. The sequence goes on from JAHJBW010000145.1 coordinate 8,244, forward strand.
ACGGACATACCCCAATGAAGATGCGGTCCCGAAGAGATGCCGGAGTTGCCGGTCCTGGCAAAAAAATCACCTTTTTTCAACATTGTCCCGACAGGTTTTAAGAACTCTGAGAGATGAAAATAAAGTGTATGGATACCCTGTCCATGATCTATGACCACCGTTCCTCCAAAAGCCTGGGTTTGCGATGCGTAAACTATCTCGCCATCGTTGGGCGCCATTACAGGGGTTCCCATAGCCGCGCGAAAATCATGGCCGCGATGATATCCCCTTTTCTTGTCATTTATATATTCCCTGACACCAAAATCCATGGTGGTTATGCCGGGGACGGGTTTGATGAATTTGCCTTCCCAAAAACGCTCCGGCCTTTTTACTACCAGGGTCTTTTCTATGGGCGCCCATTCGTCCTGGACAAGGGTCGGCCTGGAGAGGATGGCTTTCTTTTTTGCTGGCTTGACGTAAAAGGAAACCTTGCCATAATCTTTGGCTAATATCTTTATCTTTTGAGACTGCCAATCTACTGAACCATCTTCCTTAATTATCTTTACCGCAATTGTATATTCGCCGGGTTTACATTCGGGCATGGTGCCAAGGATGGCTTTATATTTATCGCCCACAGGAAAAAAGGGCGCTTTCCTTTCCTGGAAGGTGGCATTGGCTTCTTTTACGGGCTTATCAGCAAAAAGAGACAGATAGAATGATTGGCCTTGAAAGGCAGTTTGGGGTGCGGCGACTGTGATATTGGCAAAGGCTGGGACAGCAAGATAAAAAAGCATTAAAAGCATTGTAGCGGAGGTCATTTGACCTCCACTCTTTTGGGATGGAAGCCTAAAGGCTTCCGCTACAAATTTTCTCATTTAATCTTATTATTATCATCAACCCTAACGATATTTGGCTTGAAGGTTTTGGTCTCTTCGGGCGTAACAAGCGCATAGGAAAGGATTATGACTTTCTCGCCTTTTTTGCCAAGCTTGGCGGCTGGCCCCCTCAGTTCGATCTGACCGGGCTCCCCCAGAATGGTATAGGTCTCAAAGCGATTGCCATTGTTATGGTTAAGTACCGCCACCTTCTCACCAGGGAACAATCCGCACGCTTCCATCAGTTTTGCGTCAATGGCAATGGACCCTTCATAATCTAAATGAGTGCCAGTGATGGTCGCAAGATGGATCTTAGATTTTAAGATTGAAATTTGCATTAAATTAATATTAAAGATTTAACATTTAACCTTGAACATTCTAATTATATCACACAATTTCGTTGGGTTTAAGGAGGGTTGCGGCCTTTATTTCCGTCCCGGGCCTGACCAGACAACGGTTGCCAATGACCGAATTTGGTCCCACAGCCACCGATTCGCCAATCAAGCACCAGTTACCGATAACACTGCCGGATATCCTGGCATTATGAGAGATAAATGTGTCCGACCAGATAATACTGCCGTCAAGATGGACGCCCTGCCCGATTACGCTCATGTTGCCGACTATGGCATTTTTGAGGATCGCTCCGCTGCGAACCACGCACCGATCACCAATAATGACATCCCCTTCAATCCGCACACCAGAATGTACCTGGCAGTTCCGGCCTATCCTGACCCTAGCCTTTAGCTTTTTTCCTGGCACTTGAACATTTACTCTTCCGCGGAGCGCCTCATAATTGGCGTATATATATTGTTCAAGACTGCCGACATCGGACCAAAAACCTTTCATCTCGAAACCGTAAAAAGCTGACTGGCTGGCAACCAGTTCGGGAAAGACCTGGTGGCCAAAGTCAAAAAACTTATCCTGGGGGATAAGATCGAGGACCTCTGGCTCAAGAATATATATGCCGGCATTGACAAGATTGCTTTTTGCCTCTCCCTTTTTTGGTTTTTCCTGAAAGCCGATAATTTTCTTTTTTTTGTCCATCAGGACAACACCAAACTGGGAAGTATCTTTGACAGGATATAGGGCAATTGTCGCCAAAGCCTTGTTCTTTTTGTGGAACGCGATCATTCTGGGAAGATTGATATCGGTAAGCGCGTCCGACGAAAGCACAATAAAGGTAGAATCAATATTGTCTACAAGGCGAGCCATGCGCCTGACCCCCCCGGCGGTACCCAAAAGCTTTTCTTCATACGAATAATGAAGGGAAACGCCGAACTTTTCGCCGTCGCCAAAATAATTCTGGATCTGCTCTGGATGATAATGGATATTGGCAATAATATCCCTGATACCATGCTTTTTAAGAAGTTCAAGATTATGCAGCATGGTCGGCTTGTTGACGATGGGGACCATGGGCTTGGGCACGGCAAGTGTCAATGGTTCAAGCCTGGTGCCGTAGCCCGCCGCCATGATCAGCGCTTTGATCTTGCCCTTTTTCGTCATGCTTCCATGTCCTCGATCTTTTTAAGCCTGCGCTGGTGCCGCTCGTCAAATGAGAAATCGGTCTTTAACCAGACATCAACTATCCTGGTCCCTTTGGCCTTTGAAAGCTTTCTGCCGGCCAGGCAAAGTACATTGCAGTTACCGTGCTCGCGGCTTTGCTTGGCCACATAGGTGTCGTAAGCCTGAACAGCGCGGATACCTTTGACCTTGTTGGCAACAATACAAACTCCCACTCCTGAACCGCAGATCAGAATACCCCGATCGAACTCCCCGGCGGCAACGGCCCTGGCGGCAGGAGCGGCGGTATCAGGATAGTCAATAGATTCTTCGGAATAAGCGCCAAAGTCCTTGTATTCTATCTTTTTGCGGTCAAGGTACTTCTTGATTATCTCCTTAAGCCAAAAACCGGCGTGGTCGGACGCGATAGCGACTTTCATCCAATTGCTCCCTTCATTTCCTGTACGGCATTCTTTATTCCTACAATAACAGAACGGGCTATTATAGAAAAGCCGATGTTCAACTCTTCAACACCGGGGATCCTTGTTATTTCTGCCACATTATCATAGTCCAGACCGTGGCCAGCGTTAATCCTTAATCCGATCAGACGGGCCTTTTCCGTCGCATTGAATATTTTTTCGAGCTCGCGCCGCCTTGCTCCCATACTTTTGGCATTGGCATACGCTCCAGTGTGTATCTCTATGAAAGCCGCTTCAACGACCGCTGATTCTTTTACCTGATCGAGGACCGGGTCTATAAAAAGACTTACCAGAATGCCGGATCTTTGGAGTTTTTTTATCATCGGTTTTAGCTTTTTGGAATATTTGACGATATCCAGCCCGCCTTCGGTCGTGACCTCTTGCCTTTTTTCTGGCACCAGAGTCACCATTTCCGGCTTTGTTTTCAGGGCAATTCTCACCATCTCGTCGGTGGCAGCCATTTCAAGGTCAAGGCGCGTGTCAAGCTTGCGCAAACGCTTCAGATCGTCATCCTGTATATGGCGGCGGTCTTCGCGAAGGTGGCAGACAATGCCGTCCGCGCCGCCGGCAAGACATTCCCTGGCGGCCTCAACAGGATCAGGAAAAGATTCTTTCCGGGCCTGCCTTAATGTAGCTATATGATCAATGTTTATTCCAAGACGCATGCTTATACCTTTTTGTGGAGCAAACAGACGGCATGTGCGGCAATTGCCTGCTTTTTGCCTATGTAGCCCAAACCTTCCTCTGTCTTGGGCTTGATGTTGATCTTGTCCGGACTGACATGCATAACATTGGCTATGTTACGTTTCATGTCGGCAACATAGGGCGACAACCTGGGTTCCTGGCAAATAATGGTCATATCAATGTTGGTGACCGAATAGTTGTACCGTTTTAGGAGTTCGTTGGTCCTGGCGAGAAGCTCCAGACTTGAGATACCTTTGTACTGGGGATCATAATCAGGAAAATAATCGCCTATGCAGCCTATCCCCATAGCCCCAATGATCGCGTCGATCAGGGCATGAAGCAAAACGTCAGCATCGGAATGCCCGAGCAGGCCTTTTTCATAGGGGATATTAACCCCACCGATAACAAGTTCGCGGCCCTTCCTCATCTTGTGTACGTCGTATCCATGTCCTATGCGCATATTATCCTCGCAAATTTCCTCTTGCCGACATTGACGATCTTTTCTTTGTCCAATTTTACCATCATTTTTTCATCTTTAACAACCTGGTCATCGATCCTGACCCCACCCTGCTTGATGAGCCTGCGGCCTTCGGACTTTGAAGGGACCAGCCTGGCTTCCACAAGAAGATCAGATACGCGCATCTCTTTAGCCTTTAGCTTAACAATTTCCATGTCTTGTGGTTTTTTTCCTTCCTTAAAGACAGACTCGAACCCCTCGTCAGCTTTTTGTGCAGACTTTTCGTCATAGTATCGCTTGATGATCTCCCTGGCAAGCTGTTTCTTGGCCTCTTTCGGATGCATCTTCTTTACCTCGTCAAGGGAAAAATCGGTCAACAATTCGTAATATTTCATCATAAGCTCATCAGATATGGACATTATCTTGCCAAACATTTCTGCCGGCGGCTCATTAATGCCGATATAGTTGCCAAAAGATTTGCTCATTTTTTTAACGCCGTCAGTGCCCTCAAGCAATGGCAGGGTTAAAACGACCTGGGGGACCTTGCCGTACCTCTGCTGCATTGTCCTGCCCATAAGGAGGTTAAATTTCTGGTCAGTACCCCCGACCTCGACATCGGCATCCAGATGGACCGAGTCATACCCCTGCAAAAGAGGATAAAGGAATTCGATGATGGAGATATCGGCCTCGTTTTTGAACCTTTCCTTGAAATCTTTCCTCTCCAGCATTCTTGCAACGGTGTACTGGGAGGAAAGCTTGAAAATGTCAAGCAGGTCCATTTTGCCAAGCCATTCAGAATTGAACACAACCCGGGTCTTTTTTTTGTCCAACAACTTAAAGACCTGGTCCTGATAAGTTTTCGCGTTCTTAAGTACCTCTTCTTTGCTCAAGGCGTTCCTGGTCTCGGACCGGCCTGTGGGGTCCCCTATCATGGCAGTGAAATCGCCGATAATAAAGATTATTTCGTGGCCAAGCTTTTGCAGATCAGAAAGCTTTTTGAGTACTACCGTATGCCCGAGATGAATGTCAGGAGCGGACGGATCGGCCCCCCATTTTATCTTGAGGGGTTTGCCCTTCTTCAGCTTTTCGACAAGCTCGATCTCCGGAATGATCTCTATGGCACCTCGTTTGAATACTTCCAACTGTTCTTCAACAAGCTTCACGCTTTTATCTCCTTTAGCGCTTTCTTTAAAAGTGTAACATCAATATCATCCCTCACAACTACTGTGCCGATCTTTATTGGCAATACAAAGCGAAGCTTGCCGGCTTTTACCTTTTTGTCATATTTCAATAGCTTTGCAACCCTGTTAGCATCATACTTAACCTTTACGGGAAGACCGAATGTCTTGATTAGATTTTTTATCCTTAGAAAAACGGCCTTATCTATCATCTTTTTTTGATATGCAATAAAAGA
>JAHJBW010000146.1 GCA_018813405.1 Candidatus Margulisiibacteriota bacterium
CTCTTTGACCGCATCAGAAACGACAGAAACGATCGTGGGGTTAAACTTTTTGATCTGTTCGGCGATAAGCTCAACTTCGTCCTTGGCGGCAATAGCAACAACGTTAAAACTGCTGGGAAAAGCCGAAATGACTTCAAGGGTTTGTTTGCCGATCGATCCGGTGGAGCCGAGTATGGCCAGATTGGTTTTCATATATTTGAATACTAGCAAAATCAAAAGCGGAAATCAATTTGCAACACTCCGGTAGAAAGCCTACAATATCATTAATATCCATTTTTTTTGAAGAGGTTTTTTCGGCTTTGGACACAAATATCCTAATAGCTTTTATCATTGATTTTTCGATCGTTGCCTGTTCGCTTTTTAATGGTATATATGTTTACTACAGCAACAGGGGCTCCATGGTTAACAGGGCCTTTTCGTTGCTTATGCTATTGATCGCGGTTTGGATAGGGTATCGCAGTTTACTGCTTTTTATCACCGACCCCGTCCTGATCGAATGGGGAGACCGCGTACAGATCTCCTTCAATATATGGGTGGTTTCAGCCGCGCTGTATTTTGCGCTGGTCTTTAATCAGAAAAAGGATGTTTCTTTATTGCTAAAACTGCCTCTCGTTATTGTCCCGGTAGTTTTCGATTTCTCTTTTCTCTTTACAAAACTGATGTTCGTAAATATGTATTTCCCCACGCGCATATCACGTCTTTACAGCAAATGGACCCTGGGCCCGCTGTTCAAGTACTACACTTTCTGGGTGTTTTTCTCTATTTTTTTACTTATTGCCATCTTTGCCTACAATTTTATTAAACGCAAAGGAATAGAGAGAAAACAGGTCGGCCTTATCCTTTTCGCCTTCGGTCTCTTTTCTGTTTGCGCGATATCATTCAACTTGCTGCGCATGGTGCTCAATTGGCCTGTCGCCACCAGAATGATAGGTTACGTCGCTATGATCCCAGCCCAGTTGTTAATAGCCTATGCCATAGTAAAATATAACCTTTTCAAAATAACTCCTACTGTGGCAGCTCAAGAGATATTGGCTTCACTGGGCGACACAGCTTTAGTATGCGACTTGAACGGCAACCCCATTTACAACCCTTCCGGCAACACTGCCTTTCAAAACAATCAGGACATAATGAAGATCACTGACCAGGTCGTAAGGGACGGGGATTTGCATGACCAAAAAATATCGATACAAAGCAAAAACCTGGTCGTTTCCGCCTTTCTTTTTACTCAAGCCGGCGGAGGTGTGCTTATCATCCTTCACGACGTGACCGACATGGAAAAAGCCATCGAACAAGAAGCGGTCATCAACAAGTCCCTTTCAGATAAATTGTTCAACGAAAAAGCTTTTCACGACACGCTTATAAAGATCGCTTCAGCCAGCGACATCTCAACGATCAACGATATCGCCCGCACAAACTTGCAGGGCCTTGGCCCGGAAAGGGCCGCGCTGATGCCGGAAGTAGTTAAGATCGCCGAGCACAACCTTAAATTATTAAAAAAGACAGCTCATTGCGAAAACAGACTGGACGAGCTCAATGGCCAGGAATCAGAGATCATGAAGAACATTGAAGAGATCGATAACAAGATCAAGGAGCTATTACAATGAGCCTTGAACTTTTGATATTTAATATTTCAATTATTGCCGCGGGCGCTGTTTGTCTTTTCTTTGGGGTCAGCGTCCTTACAAGATCAAGGGCCCGCATCAATATTATTTTTTTTCTCCTCTCCCTGTTGCTGTTCTTTAATTCTATTTTTGAATATTTAACGGCCATGGCTCCCAACCCCTACTGGGCAAGGATATGGTTCATGCCCGGCAACGCGACCTGGCTTGTTTTCTTCGCATTATTACTGCATTTTAGCCTTGTTTTCTCGGGCAACAGGCACAAGTGGGCCCCCTTAATATATATACCGGCAATTCTAATGTTTGCTGTTTTCAATTTTACGCCTGTCTTCATATCCGGTTTTAGCATGGGGAACAAGGGTTATTCACCCGTTTTGACCGGCACCTATTATATCTATATTCTTTTTTATCTCTCCTATCTTCTGGCGGCGCTTTTTTCTGTCTTTTTCGTTTATAGAACATCCAGGGCTTCCTATCAAAGGAAACAGGCGGCCATCATGCTGCCAGCCATACTTTTTCCCGCATTTATTGGGACCTTATTCAACAACCTTTTCCCTCTTCTTCGTTTACAGAGTTTGCCTCTTGGCATTCATTCTATAGCTTTTACCTTGGGGTTTGTCGCCTATGCCATTATAAGGTACGTCCCTGTCCCGCAAAACATTTCTGCCAGCGAGATCGCGGCCTCTTCTGCCGAAGCGCTTAAAGACGGCCTTATCCTTGTCGACAACAAAAATATCATCAACTATGCCAACAGTTCCCTGTGTAAACTGGCCGGATATTTGCTTTACGACCTGCAGGGGGAAAAAATAGAAGAGCTGTTGCCCTCAAGTTCCCAGGTCAAGACAAAGAGCGGGAATACCGTGCCCGTTGAAGTAAAATCATCCCCCCTGCGCAACAACGCCGGATTTCTGTATCTTATCAGGGACCTTTCTGCCCTGCAGAGCACGCAGGAAGCCATTCACAAACTCAATGCCGAACAAGACCTGCTTGTTAAAAGGGAAAAAGCTATATCATTTTTCTTGCTTCGCCTGATCCAGGGGAATGACATTGAACAGCTTCTTCATCTTTGGGACGAGATAGAAGACGCAGGGAAAGAGATCGAAAACACCCTGCGGCCCATTTATGAAATGACCATCCGCAGGATAAAATCCCAGAAAAAGCAGGACGATATCACGCCGATCATCGCTCAAAAGACGGAATCGATAAAATCTTTAACCGCCATTCTCCAGAACAAGAAAGAAACCCTGAGGAAATTGCAGGAAGGGAAAAGAGAATAGGGATTACCAGCCTATTCCCTTTCTCGGCTAAAAGTGCTATATTTCCCACAAATGAACAGCCTGATACACAATGCCGATCTGATCGTTCTGATATTGACCAGCATCTTTTTAAGCACTGTCTCCATCTATATATATTTCCAGAATCGCGGATCACTTTGCACCCGCAGGTTCGCCATGATGGGCGGCTGTCTTGTTCTATGGACGCTTTCCACTCTTTTCCGTGTTATCAACCCTGACCCCGGGCTTGTCGTTTTCAGCTTTCGCCTGTCGCACGCTACCGGCTCTATTGCGGTAACAAGCGTTCTTTACTTTTCACTGCTTTTCCCTCGCGAAACAGAGCTTTCCTGGCCAACCAGGATCATCTTGTTCTCGATTGGCGGCTTTTATGCTTTCTGCGGCTTCTTCACCACCTTGATCGTCAAAGATTTTATTCCCTCTGACGCAGAATATCTTTATGTTGGCACCCTTGTTGGAGGCCCGCTTCACACCTCTTATATTACTTATGGCAGCGGCTCACTGCTTTTGAGCATTTTCGCCAGTATATACAAGTTCTTTCACAGCCGCGGGAACGTCCGCACTCAGCTGGCACTCTTAACTTTTTCCCTTCTTCTTTCCGCCACAGCTTCACAGGTCTTTACGCTTATCCTGCCAAGAATGGGAATAATGTCCTTTGATTCATTAGGGCCCGCGGCACTCTTCGTCTCCATGAGCATAATCGCCTTTGCGATCATTCGATACAGGATGTTCCTTGTCACGCCTCAAGTGGCGGCAAGAGAAATAATCGACGCCCTGGGTAAAGATGTTTTGATATGCGATCTAAAAGGCAACCTTATATATGACCCAATTAAGAACCCTGTTTTTGAGAGAAGTCCTGAGATAATAAATATGGCCAACCTCGTAGTAGAATATGGATCGCTCAAGAACCACAAAATCAATCTTGCCGGCAAAGAGATCGTCGCCTCTGCCTTCTTTTTTAAAGAGGCGGGCGGGGGTATAATAATCCTATTCCATGACAACACAAAAATAGAACAGCTGATCGAAAGCGAAAAAATGATCGGCAAACAACTTCAAAAGCGCCTTGATCGGGAAAGATCATTTGGCGAGTTCCTTGAAACAATTGGAAAAGCCGAAAAAATAACCACTATTGACGCAATAGAGGAAAAAATTCATTCGTCGCAGGACAAACAAAGGGCCCCTGTCATATATGATATTATCAATACTGTGCGGGACAACCTGCTGTTGATAGAGAAAGCAAAGATCGACCAGGTAAGTATCGAAGCCATTTCCAAAGAAAAGGAAAAGACGCTTAAAGAGATCTCAACAATAGAAAAAAGGATAAATCTTTTACATAAAGGATAAAACGTGAGCCACGTTGATCTGCTAATAATATTCAATATTTCCGAAATCATGACAGGACTGGCCTGTCTGCTCCTTGGGTGCTATTTGCTTATAAAATCCCGGGCAACGCTCAATATTATATATTTTGCGATGTCGATATTTTTCTTTCTGAATACCATCTTTGATGTTTTAATGAGAGCGGCCCAAACCCTGACAACCACCTGGCTTCCTTGTTAAGATC
>JAHJBW010000147.1 GCA_018813405.1 Candidatus Margulisiibacteriota bacterium
ATTATGTCTTTTTTTGACTTCTTCACGGATACTGGCGCCTGAACTTTTTTCTTTTTACTTTTCACTTTTTTCTTTACCATGGTCCTGCCTCCTTGTAATTGCGTCTGTGATCTCAGTTATATCAAGCATTTCGGCCACATCATGCACCCTTATTATATCGGCGCCGTTAGAAATTGCAACCGCTACTGCCGCTGCCGTGCCAGCCACCCTGTTGTCCTCCTTTTTCCCGAGAAGAGCGCCAATATAAGACTTCCGCGACGGGCCTATCATGATCGGTCTCCCCAGGACCCTGAATTCCTTTAGATGCTTTATTATTTCAAGGTTATCGGCGACGGTTTTACCAAAACCTATGCCCGGATCTATGATAATTTTCTCACATAGTATACCAGCATTTTTTGCTATTTCAATACTTTCTTCAAGACTGTCGGTTATTTCAGATATTATATCGGAATAGAACGGATTTTCTTGCATGGTCTTTGGGTCACCCTGGCAATGCATGATGCAAACGGGTTTATTATGCTTAGCGATCACGCCTGCCATTTTGGGGTCAAAACGCAGTCCGCTCACGTCGTTCACCATATCTGCGCCAGCGTTCAGGGCCGTCTCTGCGACCGAGGCCTTCCTGGTATCAACGGAGATAGGGACGGGTAAGTTTGCCCTGATCCATTTGATGACAGGGAGAATCCTGCGGATCTCTTCGTCGGCGCTTACAGGATATGCTCCGGGACGCGTGGATTCGCCGCCGATGTCAAGAATATCTGCCCCCTCATTGACCAGCTTCTCTGCTTGTTCTGCCGCGCGATCCGCGTCTAAGAACCTGCCTCCGTCCGAAAAGGAATCGGGAGTGACGTTTAAAATGCCCATTATGAAAGTTTTTTCCCCGAATCCAAATTCCCTGTTCCCGATCTTGAGGGGCGCGGGGATCAATTGATAATTGAAAATTGATAATTGTAAATTGTTAGCAAGCTCTTTCAGACCAAAGGGATGCTGCTTGAGCTTTTCGATGAGTCCGGATAATTGTTTAAGGGTGGCAAAGACCAGTATGTCGGACCTTTCAACGGAACAATTTATCACTCCGTGCGCGGTCGCGGCTTCTCCGCCCAGGGAAAGGACCTCTTGCTTAAGGATATTGGCGGCAGGGGAAGATATGCCCTTTATTTTCAATACCTTGAACAGGGCCTTTTCCTTCATTATGCTGATCCCGGACGTATGAGCGCCGAGCTGCGCCATGGCAAGTTCGGCATCCTGAAGCGAGTCGATATTTATTACACGAACAGTGTTTTTCATGCTTTTTGCGCGGTAAGCTTAAGGAGTTTTTGTGTCTTTTTCTTGACCTTGACCCGCTCATCAATGCGATGGCCTGCCAGCCAGACGATCCGCTTTTCCGCCTCCACAATGGGAATGTAGTCTCGCTCTTCAAGTGGGACCTTTTGGTCAATAAGATAATCATGCACTTTTTTTGTGCCTCTCATGCCCAGGGGAATGAAGCGGTCGCCTTCTTTGCGGCTGCGAACTACCAGCTCTTTCCCGACCTCTTCAAAATCCATTACGGCCGTGTTGTTCTTATAATCGGAAAGCTTGAAATTTTTAGGCCTTTCAATGATCTCTGCGGTTATCCTGGATTGGACCTCTTCCACGAACAACTCCCCAGGAATGGAAAGCTTGTAAATATAGGATATCCTTTCGGGCAGTTTGGGCTTGTCGTTCGTGATCACCAGGGTGTTCCTCTGGCCGAAAGCATATATCTTGTCCGGCAGATGAATTGCCCACATCTCTGTTGACTCAAGGTTTTTGATAATATTGTGGATATGGGAAAAAGCGATCTCGGAGAGATTGCCTTTTACCCTTTCGATGGCGGCTCTGATGATGTGGCCCTGAACGGAAAGCTCAAGGTCCCTTATCCCCAGGGCGTTCAGTTCTATGCTGTTCTCGGTCTGTTTTTGGATAAGGTCAGCGAAAGCCTCATTGACCTTTCTTTCGAAATAAAGATAATCTTCCGTCAACAGCATGACCGTCTGCAGAAGGATCTCTTTTATGTTCAAATTGTATATCTTAAGCTGGGGGATCAGTTTTAGCCTGACCCTGTTCCTTAGATACTTTGATTCATAATTGGTATGGTCCATCCTGGGGACTATCTTTAAGAAAGCGATGTACTTATCTATATCCCTGCGCCAGGTGCGCGTAAGCGGCCTAATGATCTTTCCTCTTACTGGCGGGATGCCTGTAAGGCCTTTTAGTCCCGAGCCTCTTAGCAGGCGCATCAGGAAGGTTTCGACATTGTCGTCGGCGGTATGGCCCAGGGCTATCTTGTTGGCCCCGCATTGCAGGGCAGAGCGGTAGTAAAACTCGTATCTCAGTCTTCTCCCCGCGTCTTCCAGGTTTAGCTTGTTCTTGGTGGCATAACCTTCTACGTCCATGGACTCGGAAAAACAGGTTATGCCAAGCTTGTCACAAAGGTTCTCGACGAATTTTTGGTCGAGTTCGGCGTCGACCTTTCTGATTTGATGGTTAAGGTGGGCGACGGCAATATTTTTTAATCTCAATTCATCCCTGGCTTCGACAAGGAGGTGCAGCAGCGACACAGAGTCGGCGCCCCCGGATACGCCGATAAGGACACTGTCCCCGTAAGAGATCATCTTGTATTCTTTGATGGTATCAAGAAATTGTTTTTTGATCATTAACTGTGATTTTTCCTTGAAAATATGCGAATATTATGTAAACTTATTATATCACAACAAACTTCTTGATTAAAATCAAACTAATGATAAGATTTAACAAACGATATTTGTCTTATGAAGGTTGAAAAATGATAATAAAAATTCCTGGAATGACTATTGGTGATGAGATAGGCAGGGGAGGACAGAGCGTTGTATACAAGGCAAAAAGAGGCTCTGACACATATGCGTTGAAGATCTTTGGCGAAGAGGCTGTACGGCCTTTCAGGGAAGCTGAGATCCTGGCAAGGATAAAGCACGAGGGATTGCCTGCGGTGCTTGAGGCCGGGACCATTGATGATCAACCCTATGTGATCCTCGAGTACATTGAAGGAGAAACCCTATATGAAGACATCAGCAAGGGCCCTCTCACGGAAAAGAGCATTGTTTCCATAGCCAGGGTCATAGCAGGGGCACTGGCCGGTCTGCATTCGTTGAAGCTTATCCATCGCGATGTCAAGCCTCAAAATATAATACTCGGGGATTCCGGAAAGGTCAAACTTATTGATTTTGGGCTTGCGGCCCACGCTTTGCACCATAAAGAAGACATAAAACAACAGGTTGGCACATATTTGTACGGTTCCCCTGAACAAACAGGCATGTTAAGAAGGCCTGTCGACGCCAGATCGGACCTTTATTCACTGGGCATCGTACTATATGAGTGCGCAACAGGCAGGCCTCCGTATTTTTCCAGTAAGGTTGATGAGTTGTTGCGACAGCACATTACCCAGACCCCTGCGGAGGTAAGAACTGTCAGACCCGATATATCCCCGGCTCTTTCCCTGATGATCAAGAAGCTGATAGCCAAAGAACCCGATGAAAGATATCAAAGCAGTCAGGGTTTGCTTTACGACCTTGAGCATTTGGACGATCTGAATTCTAAAATAAGTGAAGGGAAAGCAGTGGAACTGGACAGCTTTGTTGTGACAGAAAGATTTGAGACGCCACTTATTGGCAGGCAAAAAGAAATTGCCAAGCTAAAGGAAAACTGGATCGACACAAAAAAAGGGAAAGGCAGATTTGTACTGGTGGATGGGGTTTCAGGAAGCGGAAAGACCAGGCTGGTCCATGAACTGATCAACATCTTAAAGATGGAAAAGTCTATTGTGGTAAGCGGCAAAAGTACGGAAGAGCAAACACTGCCCTTTAAGCCTTTCCAGCAGGCTGTCGACGAGTACCTGGCATATGTGAACGCCAGGCCGGCGGCAGAAAGGGGCCCTTTGCTGGCAGGGCTAAAAGGTTCCATAAAAGAGTTTGCTCCACTGCTCAAGAATTTTTCTCCCAGGATGAGCGAATTGCTGGGCGATGTTCCCGCCGTGTTCATCGAGAATGCCCAGGAAGTTATGTTTAATGCGGTAGAACGGCTGTTTTGCGAAATGGCTTCGCAGAGCAAAGGATTATTATTGTTCATCGATGATGTCCAATGGCTGGATGAAAGCTCTCACAATGTGATCTCCCGGTTGGCTGGCAGCGTGCGCAATTATCCTCTAATGGTTGTGGCGGCTGGCAGAGATGACCCTGCCAATATTGGACATATAGAAGCCTTTATCTCTGAGCTCGGCTTTTCCATGGCCCTAAGACTGCAGTTAATGAATTTTGATGAGAAAAATGTGTTTGAAATGCTGCAGTATTATTTGGGGGAAAGAGAGATCGGTCTTGACTTTGTGAAGCAAACCGCGCGAAAGACCGATGGAAACCCTTTTGTTGTCGAACAGTATATCAGGGCGGCCCTGGATGCAGGGTGTCTGGTCCCCACCTTGAATGGTTGGGTGGCCGATGTGGAGGGTATTGAAAGACTAAATCTTCCCTCGAACGTGCTGCAATTGATGATGAGGCGTATCAAGGAGCTTAACAGCACGACTCAGCAGGTCCTTATGGTATGCGCTCTTCTGGGACCCGAATTCTCTTTATCCCTATTGCCAAAGATATGTATGCTGGAAGTAGAAAAGGTATACGATTCGATCGCAGAAGCATATCGGGTCAATCTTATAGAAAGACATGGGCAAAAATACCGATTTTTGCATGACAGTATACAGGAAGCTATTTTGCAGCATTTGGACAAAGAGGCCATACGCTCTCACCATCAAAGGATCGCGGAGACCCTGGATGTGGGTGGGGGCAGAGGAATGGATTATGTGTATGCTCTCGCCCTGCATTACGCCGGAGGAGAAACGCAGAAAAACCCCAAAAGGGTTTATGAAACCAATAAGCAGGCCGGTATTATGGCCTATAAAAATTATGCGCCGGCCAAGGCCTATGAATTCCTCAAGACTGCCATACAGGTCAATGTGCAGCAGGACGTTGAGCTTGAGGTCGCCATGGGAGAAATATGTTTTCAATACCGGCGACTGGACGAAGCCAAAGAGCATTTTAACAAGGCCCTGCAATTATTCGAAGATCCCTATGAAAGGGCCAATATACGGGCGCGGCTGGCGCTGGTGCACCGTTCCGATCTGGACACAAAATCTGGCATAGAAGAGATCGAAAAAGGCTTTAAAGAGATTGGCAGATCCATGCCAAAAGAGAATGTGTTTAATATGCTGTCTTCCCTGGGGAATTTTCTTTATTGGATCGTGCTAAATGTCACCAGGGCAAAATATGGCAGCAGTCAGGGGGAAGACAAACGGAAAAGGCTGACCTTGATGAGCCTGTATACCCAGACCAGCCATGTTGCTTTTTTCATGTTCAGGCCTTTCGTTATGCTCCAATCACAATCCCGTCTGATGCTGCAAAGCCATCTGGTAGGGGATTCTTCACGAACCTCGGATGCTTTTGTCAACCTGGGGGTAGTGGTAATGGCGGGTTTAAGGAGCGAAAAACTTGCCCAAAAGTACATTGGAAGGGGCATTGATATAGCTAAAAGGGTCATGGACCCTATCGCTGTTGCGCACGGTGAATTCGTAAAAGCTATGGTGCCTCATTATCTGGGCAACGACAGCGAACTGGTCGTGAAAATGAAAGAAGCGGAAGCTTCTTTTGGCCCCTGGATGGACGAATGGGATTATACATCGGCAATAGAATGTCTGGTGTGGAACTTGAATACTAGGGGCTTTGAAAGTGAAGCTGTCAAGATAGCCGGGAAATACATCGAAAGATTGAAAGCCATATCAAGCCCGACCAATGTCGTTCTCAACCGCGTCAAAAGAATGTATTTTACCATGCTGGCGGCGCTGGCCAAACTGGGCAGGCTTGACGAATCTAAAGAATACCTTGATAAGGTGCGTGATAGCTGGGAGGAATCATCTAAATATTCGATCTTTAACTGGAGCTTGTTCTTGCAGTATCTTCTTAGTTATCATCTTGAAAAAGGAGATGTTGGAAGCCCTGTCGACAGGATAATGGAGGCATTTGACAGGTTGCGCATAAAGCCTGCCATGATGGACCATGCCACCGCTTTCATTTATGTTCTTCATGCCTATGCTTGCCTGGAAGAATGCGAGGCGTCTTCGGAAGACGACCGGCTTACTCTCCTCAAAAAATTGGACAGGGCATTGAAGCGGCTTGGGACACAGACCCGATTTTATGAGAATTTCAAAAGCCATTATCTCATTATTTGCGCTGGTATGATGAGGTTGAAAGGAAAACACAAAAAAGCCCTCAAGCTGTTGACGGATGCAGAGGAACTGGCGGATGACCTGGATGATCCCTTTGTTGACTATAAGCATGGCCTTGAAAAAGCAAACATCTTAAAGGACATGGGCAACAATATGGCTGCCAGGCGGCAAGCGCTTATTCTGAGCAAGCTCGCGATCATGAACGGATGGGAACAAAGGGCCTCTTTTGTCAGGCGTTCCTTTGGCCTTGTAATAGATACCACCATTGGCTATGTTAAAATGACCGATACCGGCATGATAGATGCCGCCACTTTGCGATTGCGCAGATATCTTGACGCACTGCTAAAGGTTAGCCTCGCTTCGGCGGCGATACTTGACCCGGAACAGCAGATACGCTCGGCCCTGGACGAAGTAGTGAGGATTTTAGGGGCTGAACGCGCTTATCTTTTCCTTTATCAGGAAGACACCGATAAATTGGAGCTCAAAGCCGGCAGGGACGCGGATGGCAAAAATGAGTTTGAGATCAAAGACTATAATAAAAAGCTTTTGGACTTTGTGATCAAGAACGCAAAGCCCAGGGTATTGAGCGGAAAGACAGAGAAAAGCATTATCGCGGCGCCGCTAATGATGAGAGATAAACTTGTTGGAGTGGTCTATTTGAGCAATCAGCTTGCCAGAGGGGTGTTCACCGAAGAGGATGTGGATATTTTGTTGGCCATTGCCAATCATATTGCTATTGCGCTTGAAACCTCAAAAACGGTTCAGATAGAGCTGGAACGCAAGGCTCTCGAAAAGGTAAAGGATGTCCTGGCGGAAAAAGTAAAAGAAAAGACCATGGAATTGAAAGAGACCTACGAAAAACTTTCCCATGCCGAAAAACTGGCGGCGCTTGGAAAACTTGGCGGCGCCATAGGCCACGAAGTAAGGACCCCGCTGGCGGTCATAAAAGAATATGCTGACCTTTTGGACATGAAGCTGGATAAGACCCGGGATGATGAAGAGAAAAAATATCTTGATACAATCAAGAAGGAAGTGGATAAGACTATTCTGATAGTGAATGACATCCTGAACTTTGTCCGGATCAGAATGCCTGAACTTAAACCTGTCGATGTTGGTACTTTGATAAAGGAATCCGCCGAAAGGATGATCCCGGCGAATGTGAGGGTGGAGTATAAAATAGATGACAACCTGCCAATGGCTCTGGCGGACAAAACACAATTGGGACAGGTATTCACAAATTTAATACAGAACGCTTTCCAGGCCATGCCGGGCGGAGGGACATTGAAGATCATTGGTTTAAGAAGAGGGGATATGGTAGAAGTAAGTTTTATAGACACCGGAGAGGGTATCCCGAAGGAAAACCTGAAAAGGATATTTGAACTGCTTTATACTACCAAACCGCAGGGAACCGGGTTTGGACTATCTATATGCCATATGATAGTTGAAGGGTTCAAGGGAAAGATCGAGGTTGAAAGCGAGATGGGGAAGGGTAGTACTTTTACGGTTTTTCTGCCGATGGTAATAAGAAAAGCTTAATGGCGGCGAGTGGGATCGAACCACTGACACGACGGGTATGAGCCGTCTACTCTACCACTGAGTTACGCCGCCTTATAAATAAAGTTTATCATAACACAGGGCTTAATTCCACTTGCCAAGACGCACATTTTTATGTAGAATCAAACTAAGGGGGTCGCTTTTATGCCCGGTGAGAATGTAAAAATAATGGTGGTGGACGACGAGCCGACGGTTCGCGAGTCTTTCAAGATGATCTTGAAGATAAAAGACTACGATGTCGACACTTTCCCCGATGGGCCTGCCGCTTTAAAGGATCTCCAAAAAGGCGTCTACGACATGGCATTCGTAGATCTAAAGCTTCCCATGATGGACGGACTTGAAATACTCAAACATATAAAAGAAAAAGACCCCGATATTGAAGTATGCATAGTTACAGCTTATGCCACTGACGCTTCCCACGCCAATGCTATTACCCTTGGCGCCCTCGAATATCTGCGCAAGCCATTCTTAATGGAAGAGATCTACGAATTGGTGGACAGGGGATTAAGGCGCAGAAGGTCAAAGGGCATCAAAAAAGAAGGTGCGCCCAAAGCTCCTCCTCCAATTCATTAGTCTTGCCTTCCTATTTCAAGCATTCTCTCAATTGAAATTCTAGCTTTATTTGCAATATCCTCCGGTACTCTGACAATAGTCTCAATATCCTGCAGGGACCAGAGGATCTTTTCGAGAGAGGTCTTTTTCATGTTGGGGCATGTGGCTGTTTCAAGCGCAGGATAGAATTTCTTATCTGGATTTTCTTTCCTTAAGCGATGAAGCATGCCCACCTCGGTACCCACTATGAACTCGGTATGCCTGCTTTTTCTCGCGAATGTTTCCATTCCCCCGGTAGAAAGCACTTCATCTGCCTCAGCAATCGTTTCGGGCCGGCACTCGGGGTGTACCATTGCCACGGCTTTGGGGTGTTCTTTTTTTGCCTTTTTGATATGTTCCGGCAGGATCTTCGCGTGGGTAGGGCAGTAGCCATGCCAAAGAATGAATTTTTTGTCTTTGACCTGTGTGGAAGTATACAACCCCAGATATTTGTCGGGAACAAAGATGATCTCGTCAGTGTCTTTTATGCTCTGACACACCTTTACAGAATTGGCCGAAGTACAGCAAATGTCGGACATTGCCTTTATTTCGGCGGAAGAATTTACGTAGCAAACTACCTGGGATCTTGGATTTTGAGCTTTGAGTTTTTCTAACCCTTCGGGCTCGATCATATCGGCCATGGGACAGC
>JAHJBW010000148.1 GCA_018813405.1 Candidatus Margulisiibacteriota bacterium
AATACTCGTTGGAGACGGAGAAAACGGAAAATCCAAGCTCCTCCTCCTACTCATAACGTTCCTCGGCAGCAGCAACACCAGCAGCATAGAGCTCATTGAACTCGTCACGGAACACTTCAAAAAAGCAGAGCTATACGGAAAACTCGGCAACATCGCCCCAGACCTCGGCGCCGAGGAAATCGCCTTTGTCATATTTTTCTTGAGCTTCCCAGTTGACCTTCATGTAAAGCTGGTAAAGCTCTTTCTCCAGGGGCTCGGCCAGGTCTTTTTCGATAACGTTTTCTCTTACAGCATTTTTCGCGATACGCCCCACTCTATCAGCTGTAGTGACAATTCCTTCAAACCAGGGTTCCTTGACCACTTTCATCATCACTAACGCCTTTTGGTAGGTGTCCAGCACATCGTTAAAATTATAGAGCGCGGCATCCATTACATCGTGCCTTACCCCGGCCTCGTTTAAGATGGGTTTCATCCTCTGCGCCATGAACTCGAGTATGTTATCAAGCTCTTTTGGTTCTTTCTTATAGAGCTTGTAGCTGGCGGTAATAACTTCATCCAGAAGAATGTCCAATTTATTTTCCAGGATAATACGCACCACGCCAAACGCCATACGCCTTATCCCGTACGGGTCTTCGGATCCCGAGGGGGCCGCTCCTTCCGAGAAACAGCCCACTATGGAGTCGATCTTGTCGGCCAGGGCCACTATCATGCCCGGCCCTGTTTTTGGGAGTATGTCGTCGGCATGGCGCGGCAGGTAGTGCTCGAATATTCCCGCGGCCACGTCCTCGCTTTCACCGCCGGCCAGGGCGTATTCTCGGCCGACAATGCCCTGCAATTCGGGAAACTCAAAGACCATCTGCGTCAAAAGGTCGGCCTTGCAAAGCTCGGAAACCCTGACAGCCTGGCCCACGCGGTGGTCTTCTATTTTCAGGTGTCTGGCAATGTATTCGGAAAGCTTCTTCAGGCGCTCCACTTTATCGTGCATAGTGCCCAGGCCTTTGAAGAACTCTATGTTCTTAAGGTCCTCAACCCTGCTTTTTAGCGGTTTTTTCAGGTCTTCGTCAAAAAAGAACTTGGCGTCAGAGAGACGGGCGCCTATCACCTTCTGGTTGCCCTCGCGTATGTTTTTGTGATATTTCCTGGGCGAGCCGTCCGTTGTGATAACGAACATTTCCTGCAGGCGTTTGTTCTTGACTGTCGGGAAGTATTTCTGGTTCTTCTTCATGGAGGTGATGAGCACATCCTGCGGCAGTTTTAGGAAGCTAGCCTCAAAAGTGCCCATTACGGCTATCGGGAACTCGACCAAAAAGTTCACTTCCTCAAGCAGGTCTTTTTCTATCAGAACATCCGGACTGATCTTTTTGGCCTCTGCCTCTATCTTTTTCCTCCTCACATCAGGGTCCACCATCACCCCCGCTTTGAGAAGCTTCGATTTATATTCTTTCAGATCCGCCATCAAAACCTTGATGCCTTGATGCCCAGGTCCCTTGGCCCCTATGAACCTATGACCCTCAGAAAGATTACCAGACTTGATGCCCGCAAGTTCAAACTTTACAACTCGATCACCGTACATTGCGAGTATCCAGTGTATCGGACGAATGAACTTAAAGTCCATATTCCCCCATCGCATAGCCAGCGGCATGTACATGGAGGTTATGATGTCAGGCAAGAGCTGCGGAAGTACTTTCGCGGTCGCTTCACCCTTGCGATGGACGATTGCGAAGATATACTGCTTGCCGCGCGCCTCTTTGCTTTGCAGGTCGTTAACGTCCACGCCCTGCTTTTTGGCAAAGCCAAAGGCCGCTCCGGTGGGTGCGCCGTCCTTGTAGGCGATCTCGGCAGGCGGGCCCATGACTTCGGTAGTAATATCGGGCTGGCAGTCGGAGATGTTCTCGATATAGAGCGCCAGCCGGCGGTATGTCCCGATGGTCTCGATCTTTGAAAAGGTAAGCTGAGCGGCCTCCAATTTCAGGCGCGCCTTCTGCATAAGGTCGTCAAGGAACCCGGGCATAAACCTGGCCGGTATCTCTTCACACCCAATCTCTAATAAAACATTCTTCATACTTCGACTCCCAGATACGCCCGCGCGCACGCCCGCGCCATTTTCCTGATACGAAGGATATAAGCTTTGCGTTCACTTTGCGATATAGCCCCGCGCGCGTCGAGCACATTAAAGGTATGCGAGCATTTAAGTACATAGTCATAGGCCGGTATTACCAGGTTCTTTTTGATCATTTCCCAGGCCTCTTTTTCGTATAGCTCATAAAGCGAGAACAGGGTCTTGATGTCCGCTTCTTCGAAGTTATACTTTGACTGTTCCCATTCCTGTTGAAGGTAAACATCGCCGTATTTTACGCCCCTGGTCCACTCGATGTCATAAACATTATTAACTTTTTGTATGAACATGGCCAGGCGCTCCAGGCCATAGGTAAGCTCGCAGGAAACGGGTTTGCAGGGAAAGCCGCCGCATTCCTGGAAGTAGGTAAATTGGGTGATCTCCATGCCTTCGGCCCAAACCTCCCA
>JAHJBW010000149.1 GCA_018813405.1 Candidatus Margulisiibacteriota bacterium
GTCGCTTTTGCAAAGGGGCTGCCAGGTGGCCGACCAGTACTTGCCGCTCTCGTCGTCCCTTATAAAAACATACCTGCCTGGCTGGTCGATCGGTACAGAATTGTAGCGATAGCGCGTGATGCGTTTGTTTTTTGGGTCGCGGTCAAAGGAATATCCTCCGGCGGTGTTCGAAACTATGCCGCCATATTCTCCGCCGCCAATGTAGTTTATCCATGGGGTGGGAGTGTCGGGCCGGGTCAAAACATACTCCTTTTTCTCGTTGTCAAAGTAACCGTACTTCACAGGTCGATCTCCTTTCTGATCCTCTCGACCAGCGCTTCGTTCCCCGGTTTCGTCAGATTGGGGAAAAGGCTGAAATTCGCATATATCAATTTGCCTTTCCCGATCTCGATCACGCCAAGGTTGGGCTGGCCTTCTGTCTTAAAGCCTGTTATATTGTTCGCCAGGCCTTCGACAGAGATATCTTCTTCTATTATTTCGCATGATAGGTTTTGAGATTTCACTATATTTGATATAAGAGGGGTAGGATACAAATGCCCCATTTCATCCTTCATGCCAAAGCGCGCTTCGGTCACGACCTTGCCCCCGTCTTCCAAAAACTCCCTTAAATGCTCGAATTGCTTTTTGCTCAGGGTATATGGATTGGTCAGAAGCAGCACTTCACATTCCAGTTCGCCCTGTTCCAACTGTTCATCAAAAAGGAATTCCGCTCCATAGGGATGGACAAGACGATAAGCTCCGGCCAGGGAATTGAGCCCGTAGAACATGCCTATCTCGCCGCGGCCGCAAAACCAGATGGGAGGACAGGGGCGTGGAAAGCCTTCCTCCTGGAAGGTCTGGATCTCACTCGTTTTTGAGTGGTATATGGCAAGTCGATTTGTTGGAAGGCGAAAAATCGATTTTTCGCCTTCATAGGATTTAATGATCTCTTTTACCGCCTGCAATCTATCCGAAGGCGATCCGTCCGCGTTCAACAGCCCAAATCCTCCGGTCTCCGAGCCAAAAAGCGGAGGCCTCCAATTAAAGTACATTATGCCTTTGGCGCCATGCTCGACGAGTATTTTTGTCCAGCGTTTTATCTCTTCTCCTGTCACCCTGCCTGGATACCCCCACCTGACATTGGGGCCGGCCTGCAGTTCCATTACCCAGAACTCCGCCTTGTTCTGCTTGCAGACGCCTTTCCAGTAGTCGGCGATCTGTGCCAGCGACTCGTCGGGGTTCATCGTGCCTTTGGGGTAAATGTCCCATCCAAACCAGTCCATGCCCCTGGCGATCACGGAATGGTCCGGTATTCGATTGGGAATGCTGGTAAAGCTGTTGGTGCCTATCTTGTGTGTTCTATCGTGTTTGCGGACTATCTCTTTCAAGAACAGCAGCCATTCGGAAATGCTCTCGGATTTAAAACGGAACCAATCGAGATAAATATGCGGATTGCCCGCGTCCCACATTCCTCCTTTGGGGGTTTTGATCTCCGAAAAGTTCGAAAAAGTTTCCACCCAGAATTTCGTCCCCCAGGCCGCGTTCAGTCTGTCGATCGACCCGTATTTATTCTTTGCCCAGTTAAGAAAGGCTTTCCGTGTGGCTTCGCAATGGCACCAGTCCTTGTTCTCGGTAAGGTCAAGCGGGGGATAGCCTGGCTCGTTGTCCAACTGCCACATAAAAAGAGAAGGGTGCCGGGAGTAGCGAGACGCGAGTTTCTCGACTAAACGTTTGGCGTACCTTCTAAAGTTGGGATTGTCGCGGCAAGCGTTGGGGCGCGGGCCGTATTCAGGGTGCTTACTGCCATCATGGGCTATCGGAAGAATGTCTGGATATCTTGATATTAACCACTGGGGCGCCTGGGCTATGGCTGTTCCAAGAATAACTTTCAGCCCGTGCTTGCCGCAAAGGTCCATGGCGGCGTCGAGTTCCTTGAACTTGAAACTGCTGTCGCCGGGCTCCAGCCAGTCCCATGCCATTTCCCCGAAACGGACCACTTCAAAGCCAGTTCCCTTGATCTGGGCAAATGCCTGGTCCCAGTATTCTTTTGGCCATTGGTCAGGATAAAAAGTTACGCCGAAATACATGATTGTGAATTATTATATCACGTTGTTTATTCGACTGTAACTGACTTTGCCAGATTGCGGGGTTGGTCCACGTGACAGCCGCGTTTGACGGCTATGTAGTAAGCGAAAAGCTGCAGGGGTATCACTGCCAGGATAGTTGAAAGGTCCGAGGATGTGGGGGGTATATAGATCACATCCTGGGCCTTTTCTTTTATTTCGTTGTCGCCTTTGGTGGCAATGGCAATTACATTTCCGCCCCGCGCGTTGACCTCTTCTATGTTGCCCAGGATCTTTTCATAGCGTCTGCCCAGAAGCGCCAGCACAACTACCGGCATGTTCTTGTCGATAAGCGCGATCGGCCCATGCTTCATTTCTGCCGCCGGGTATCCTTCGGCGTGAATGTATGATATTTCTTTTAGCTTTAAAGCGCCTTCCAGTGCTATAGGAAAGCCTTTTCCTCTTCCCAGGAAAAGGGCGTTGTTGGCGTGAAAATATTTTTCCGCTATCTGAGCTACCTCATCCTCTGATTGCAGCAGGTCTTCGATCTTTTGCGGAATGGCCATAAGCTCTTTGATCATCTCTTCAGCTTCGTTGCGGTTTATTATCCCGCGTACCTGTCCCATATGAAGGCATAGAAGATAGATGACCGCCAGCTGGGTGGTAAAGGCTTTGGTCGAGGCCACGCCTATCTCGGGACCGGCGCAGGTATAGATGACCCCGTGCGAATCCCTGGCAATGCTTGACCCTACGACATTACAAATGGATATGACCTTTGCGTTCTGCGACTTGGCTTCCAACACGGCCCCAAGGGTATCGGCTGTTTCACCCGATTGGGTAATGGCTATTACCAGTGTGTTCTCATCTATAATAGGGTTACGGTACCTGAACTCGGCGGCATATTCTACCTCGGTGGGGATATTGACGAACTTTTCCATTATATATTCGCCGGCCAGCCCCGCGTGCCATGATGTGCCGCAGGCGGTAAAGACCACCCTGTTTATGTTCCTTATCTCTTCTTCCGTAAGGTTGAGTTCGTCAAAGTGCACCTGGCATGAATCAAGCTTTATGCGGTCCTTTATTGTGTCGCGTATTGCTTTGGGCTGTTCGTGTATCTCTTTGAGCATGAAATGCGTGTAGCCGCCTTTTTCCGCGGACTCCGGATCCCAGGAAATAAAGGATATCTCTTTCTTTACTGTATCGCCATCCAGGTTTTTTAAGCTTATGTCGTCCTGCGTAATAATGGCGATCTCGTTGTCTTTCAGATATATTACGCGGCTGGTATATTTCAATATGGCGGGAATATCAGAAGAAACAAAAGTTTCGTTCTCCGCGACCCCGACTATTAAAGGACTGCCGCGGCGGGCGACAACTATTTTGTCCTTTTCGCCTTCATACAGTATGGCCAGGGCAAAAGATCCATGCAGTTTTTTAAGAGCCCTGCTGACCGCGTGTTCCAGGTCCGTGCCTTTTATATTAAGTTCTTCTTCTATAAGATGCGCGATGACCTCTGTATCCGTGACCGAGGAAAACCGATGCCCGCGCTCTGCCAGCTCCCTGCGCAGGTGAAGATAATTTTCAATTATGCCGTTATGTACCACGGCTATCTTTTCACTGCAGTCCGAGTGCGGGTGGCTGTTCTCGTCAGAGGGTTTGCCGTGCGTGGCCCATCTGGTGTGGCCAATGCCGATGTTGCCGTCAATGGGCTTGCGCAGAAGCAGCCTTTCAAGGTCGGCTATCTTTCCCTGGCATTTTTGCAGGAAAAGCCGGGCGTCCTTTAGCGTTGCCACCCCGGCTGAATCGTAGCCGCGGTATTCCAGTTTTTTGAGCCCTTCAACTATAAAGGGCAGGGCGTCTCTTTTGCCTATATATCCAAATATTCCGCACATATTTTGTCCTCAAAATACCCCGAGCCCCGAGCTTGTCGAGGGGGGGGCTATTTCCCCTGGTTGATGACGGATTCCATTTCCTGTTTGCCAAGTTTCAGCTGGTCGGCGATGTCCTGTTTATTCAGGGGCCCTCTGGCTGAAGTTACCTTGTCCCAGATAATACCGAAACGCCTGGTCAGCATGGGCTCAAGCAGTCCCCATGGCGGTATGCAGGGATAGGTCTTGCCATACTGGATGGCTTCTTTGAACTTTTTCCTGGCAGGGTCTACCGAAAAGAACGGATCGTTGAACACCGAAAGTTTTGCCGGCAAAAATCCCGAAGCCTTTGAATAAGAAAGCTGGGCATCTTTGTCGGTGGTCAGGAACTTGACCACTTTAAAGGATGCCTCTTTGTTCTTTGAAGCCTTGAATATGGCCAGGTTAGAGCCGCCCACAAAGGTATATTGTCCTTTAGGTCCTTTAGGGTAGGGCACTACGCCGTAGTTTTTGGCAGTAATGGTCTCGGCGGCGCCTCCCTGCTGTCCCGGCGTGGTAAGGGTCCTGACCTCGTAAGGTCCGTCAAAGTAAATAGCGACCGAACCCTGGTTGAAGTTAGAAGAGACCTGGGCGGTGTTGAACTCCAAATATTCCGGCGGCACAAAGCCTGCCTTGGCCAGGTTAATGTAAAAGTATACGCCCTCAAGCGCCTCCGGTGAATCAAGGGCCGAAACATTGTAGTCCGACCCAAAGTAATCCCCGCCCGCGCCCCATATCCAGGGAGAGATGTTGTGGACAACGTTCCAGTCGTTCTTGCCGGGCATTCCCAGCGGGACAATTTCCAATCCCTCAATTACCAGTTTGGCATCTTTTATCTTTTTCAGGGTGCTTTTGAATGAGTCCCATGTCAAGAGGTCTTTCTCTGTCAGGCCCAGTTTGCGGAAGACATCTTTACGGTAGTACAGGCATCGGGCGTCAACTATCCAGGGAATGGCAGTGACCTGGCCCGAGCCGATTATGCCCGAGGTCGCCCAGGCCGCGGGGACGAAAGCTTCAGGCCCGCCAAGTTCGGCTGTTTTTCCGCTCATGTCCCAAAGGGCTCCCATGGCGGAGATCGATCCCACCCAGGTTGAACCTACCTGGACTATGTCGGGAACGTCCCTTGAAGTGGCCGCGGTGGTAAGCTTGGTCCAGGCGGCTCCCCAGTCAACAGAAGTGACCTTTACTTTAATGTCGGGGTTCTTCTCTTCAAACTTTTTCAGTATCTCTTCAACGTCCCTGACCGGTTCTATGGAATTGGGCATTATCCACATGTTCAAGGTTACCGGTCCTTTGTTTTCTTGCGGCGCGCAGGAGAGTGTAACGAACATCAACGAGACAAGTAGAATTGCGGCAGCGATCTTTCTCATTTTTTTTGCTCCCTTTCCAAATGGATTTATCGAATTATACCATATTTTGGAGGTCAAAACGTCTCATATATGTATCGGAAGAGAATGGCAAAAATTTCACTTTTGGAATCAGTTTGACTAGCATTGCCAATTTAAGCTAGAATTTATAATATGGACTTTGGCTGGTTTGACGAAGAAAATAAAGAATACGTTATCACCCGTCCTGATACTCCGCTTCCCTGGATAAACTACCTGGGATCGCGTAAATATTGCGGCTTGATATCCAACACTGCCGGCGGTTATAGTTTCTATGAAGATCCCCGCGCCAACAGGATACTTCGTTACCGCTATGACAATGTGCCTTTTGACAGGGGAGGGCGCTATCTTTACATCAAAGACAACAAGAGCGGAAAGTTTTTTTCTCCCACCTGGCAGCCGGTCATGAAAAAACTGGATTCCTACGAATGCCGTCACGGCCTGGGATATACTGTGATCTCTTCAAAGTGTGAGGGCATAGAAACCAGGATCACCTATTTTGTGCCAAAGGGTGAAGATCTTGAAATATGGAAAGTGGATATTGCCAGCAAAGAAGCAAAGGACCTTAGTATCTTCTCGTTCGTTGAGTTCTGTTTGTGGGACGCGGTGCAGGACTCCAGCAACTTCCAGCGCACCTGGTCTACCGGCAAGGCGCACGCAAAGGGTCCCACCATTATCCATAATACACAGTTCAAGTTCTGGAAAGACATCTTTGCCTACTTTACCGTTTCCGCAAAGGTACACAGCTTCGACTGTCA
>JAHJBW010000150.1 GCA_018813405.1 Candidatus Margulisiibacteriota bacterium
CCACAAACCATGGAGTCACGAAAGGTTGGGGGGCTCTATTTTTGCGGAGAGATCCTCGATCTTGCGGGATTTACCGGCGGGTACAACCTGCAAGAAGCGTTCTCTACCGGATATCTGGCGGGTGAAGCGTCAGCTGAAGACAAATAAAAAGCCCCTGATCAGTCTGCTTAATAAACAGGTGAGTCAGGAGCTAATTATTAAAAAAACCAGGCTATTTGCTTAGTATCTGTCGCGTCCAGAATCTTTTCTGGGTCGGTCTTCCTTGGGCCTGGCTTCATTGCATGTAAGTTCACGATCTCCCCATTTAGCACCGCTTAAAGCAGCGATAGCCTTTTGAGCAGCATCGTCATCCATGTCAACAAATCCGAATCCTTTGGATTTGCCGGTCATTTTATCGTTAATTATTCTGGCTGATTTTACTTCGCCAAATTCAGAGAACTTTTGTTCAAGTTCTTCGTTAGTGGCGGACCAGGGTAAATTACCCACAAAAATACTTTTCATAATAATAGAACCCCCTTTTAGTTTGTTTCTGCGATTAATAGAATGTGAGGCCTAAAAATATGAGGCTTCGTCACGATCATCCTGCAGATAGTTATGATCTTCAACCATTAATCTCGACTCTATTGTTTAAATTATAGCACACAAAAAGCGGTAAAAGTACAATATTAATGCATTATGTCTTGAACCATGCCGGGATTCATTATAAGATTACCCTTTGCTTGATCAAAGAAGGGGGCAATTTTTATTTTGGGTTTAATAGCCTCAGTCCCCCAGTTTTAACGGCCTGCCGCCGGATTTTTCGGTAACCTCGCCGTCGTCTATCTCAACAATCCCGTTGACCAGCAAATACTTGACGCCCTCTGAATAGAGACCGCGTTCTTCATATGTGGCGCGGTCGGTAAAGTTCTCCAGGTCGATTACCGCGATATCCGCGTAATTTCCGACCGCTATGGTCCCGCGGCCGGTCATCTTGAACTTGGCGGCCGGCAGTGAGGTCATTGAGCGGATAGCGTCGTTTAAGGTCATGAGCTTTTCTTCAAGCACATACTTTCTGATCTTGTGCGGATAGTTCCCAAAGAACCTTGGATGCGGCGACATAGCCGGCTCAAAAACAGTAAATCCATCGGAGATCGTGAATACATAATCATGCGGCATATTGCCACGGTTAACTTCTTCGCTTATCTCATGGAACAGCGCGTAGGGAGCCTGGTCCATGCAGACCAGGTCTACATAGGCCTCTTCAGGGGTCTTGCCTTCGCTCTCGGCTATTTCCTTGATGTTCTTGTTGACATATTTTTCCGGCCCTGTGGTAACCATTATCTCTTCGGGACCGAGGAAGGCGAACACCTTCTTGATGGCCTCCCTCATCTGCGCCTTGCCTTCGGGGGTCTTGTATTTTTCTTTCACACCCAGCCCTGTCTTAAATTCGTCCGGCAGGCGGTAGGAGAGTATGCCGTAACCGACATCGTAGGGATGCTGGTCGGCTGTGATATTAACCCCCTCGGCGCGGGCCTGCTCGATAAGGCCGTACATCTGTTTTGCAGTTACATCGTTCCAGGGCTTGTTGAGCTGGATGTGCGAGATCTGGACGGGACAGCCGGAACGCTTGCTTATCTCTATCATTTCTTTGATGGAGTTTAGCACGCCGGGCTGGCCGTTCGCCTCGATGGCACCGGTCTGGTTGCGCATATGCGCGTCAAAAAGGCCTCCGTATTTGTTCACTAACTTGGCGATCTCGACCAGTTCATCCGTCGAGGTATAGCAATCCGGCGCGTACTCCAGGCCCACAGTAACGCCGATGGCGCCTTTTTGCATTTCCTTTTCTACCATGCCTTTAAGTTTATCGAGCTGTTCGTCGGTCAACTGCCGCGGCTGGTCCTCGCCAAATACTATTGTGCGCAGTACGCCGTAAGGGATAAAATGGTAGACATTGGAGGCAAATTCTTCCTTTTCGAGTATTTCCATCCAGGTGTCCGTTTCCGGCATTCCTCCGCCGCAAAGTCCTGTGACAATGGTGGTCACGCCCTGCGTCGAATAATTCTGGTTGTTCCTCCACATTGGAGTTAATATTGAAGAAAGCGCGTCTGCTGTGCCGGCTTCCACTAATACCATTAATATAGGCAGGTCGGTGTGGTTGTGCACGTCGATAAAGCCGGGGGTTACTATCATGCCTTTGGCGTCGATCGTTTTTTTTGCGCTGCCGGAAAGATCTTTGCCAAGAGCGACTATCTTGTCGCCATTTATTGCAATGTCCTCGACTTTTTCAGGAGAGGCAGTCCCATCATAGACGGTGCCATTCTTGATGAGGATATCATATGGCTGGGCGTGGGACATGGCGGCGGTTAGCAGTATGATGCTGGTCCAGAGAAGTATTTTGCGCATAAACGAGCCTCCTTGATTTTGCTAGAGGGATTATAGCAAAGATCGGTATTGATTTCAGCAAGACTTGCAGGGATCGGCCTGACGGTATACAATCATTATTATTATCGATTAAGAAGGAGAATTAGCATGATAGTAGAAAGATCAGAGTACAAGGGAAAGCCGATATTGGTCATCAAAAGGTCGGAGGATGAAAAATTCCCGTTCTCATTTGGATTGGCCAAGGCCAAAATGATGCTTGAGTGTATTGATGACATCAAGAAGTTTGTGGCAGACAACGATAAGCCGACTGCCTGAGAAACCTGGACTGCGCGATCCAGATCTGGGGAGCGCGCAGTCACAAGAGCATCTATTTCTTCGTGATGGTATCGTAAGCTACTACCAGCGCGGCAATACCAATAATAACATCGACAATATTCTCAAGAATGGGGGAAACTGGAAGAATAAGCACATCAAATATGTTTATTTCAGCTATTCCCTCAAGTCCCCATGCGAGTCCGCCAAGAACCAGTAACCAAATTGATATCTTTGCGAGGACCTTCATTTCTCACCTCCTTTGTTTCCGCCATTCTCTCACCAGCATCTTTGGTTGTCAAATGGGGAAAATAGGCCAGGGTAAGGGTTAGGCTGCCGGTTTGGTCGTTGGGTTAGGGTGTTGGGCCAAACGCCTTTTCCTAACTACCAGACTGGCATCTTCACCTTTACCTGTTTTTAAGAATGCAGTAAAAAGAATAGATTTGAAGTTAATTAACTTCATTAATTTCTATGGAAAAGGGTCTTCTCCAAAGTGAATGGGTAATTTTTAGGAGTTTTGTGTCTTTAGAGAGATCATGCACTTAAGAAGACCTCGCTTATTCTCACTAATTTTTCCTTCACGAATAACACTAATTGCCGGGTCGCAAATTCCGCTAA
>JAHJBW010000151.1 GCA_018813405.1 Candidatus Margulisiibacteriota bacterium
AGATCGTCGCTCGCAAATTCCAATGCCAGGCCGTTCTGATAAACGGCATTACCAACCATTTCCGCATCCTTCTTCAACCTGTCACTGGCATACTTTAATGCCAATCCATCTTCCTGTACAGCTAAAAGAACTGTCCCAGTATCATTTTTAAGTCTTTTGGAAGCGCATGCGAGTGCTTCCCCATTCTGGGCAATCGCCACCCTGACCACTTCGGGGTCGTCTTGCAGGTCCTCGTCCGCGTAACACAAGCAAAGCCCCTTGATCCGCGCAAGCTGTAGCACAAACTGCCTATCTTTTCTTAAGCTCTCATCAGTATACTGCAGGGCGGATGGGTCTTCTAAAACGGCCTTGCGCACAATAATTTTGTCTTTTTTAAAAGAATCGTCCAAATATTTTAAGTTGCGGCCATCTTTTTCAACCAGCATAGAGGCATATTCAACACTTTTCAATATCGCCATCTTCAGGTATGAATCAAGTTCTTTATATTCGCTTTCCTCAAAAGTCGAATTGCCGTTTTGGGCGGCAATTTCCTTTAGCTGTTCTTTGTCAACAGAATAAATGTCCAAGCTACTAAGTTTTGCGTCTAATTCTTTTGCAGTGGTTTTTTGAGGGACAATTTGGACCTGAAGTTCGGGAAAGGATTGGAAGTTATATTTCGGGGGCACAATTTTTGCCACGCATTCTTTATCTGATCTTATCTCAACATAATCCTCATTGGTCTCTTCATTAGAGCTGCAGCCGGTTGGCAGCAACGAAACCAATGTTTTCAAAGCTTTCCAGGCGGAATTATTGAAATTTATTCCAGTTATGATAGACATAATTCAATGCCCTTTCTATCATATTATCGAAAAAAGGCACTAAAAATTTCAGGGTTGCGGAGGGTTTTGAGGGGTTAAGAGTTCTGCGGCCCGGTATCTGCACCACTCACACTTGGGTGATGATTCGGGTAATGAATCGGATTGCAGGCAGGCGTGCGCATTAGAAATAGCACCTTCAATCCAGGAACCATCACCCTTGTGCTCCAATAACGTTAATTCAAACTCAAGCTCCGCATCAAAGGCCTCTTTGTCCTTCCCAGCATTGGCGTATACCAAATATGCCTCCGGAGCAACTGTAAATCCGTTCTTTCGCAATAACCACTGATATATCTCAAGCTGTCGCTTATAAGCGTCCTTCCACTCCCCCTCCCAAGAAATCCCCTCCCTCGTACTCGTCGCCTTGTAATCCACTACAATTAAAGTCCCGTCCGGCTTTACCCAGATATCATCCACTCCACCATAAATCTCCAAATTCGTCGGCTCATGAAGGTACTTAATCCCCTCAAACGCATTCCGCCACTCCTCCAAATTCACATGATCAAAAGGAACCGCGTCTATCCCATAATGCGCCATCAATGGATGCGCCCTATTCTTCGCCCTGTGTATGTCAAACTCCTTCTTCATAAGCTCATCTACAGCAATATTTAACGTGAATGCCGGCATGCCGGGGCGCTTTACCCCATGACGGACCAGAAGATAAAAACAGCGGGGACATTGGACGTAAATCTCTAACCTCGAACGGCTTAAACGAAAAGGCTCCTTTGAAGTGGGGTCGTAGATCCATTTGTTGGGTTTTAAAATCATATTTAATTAAATTCGTTCTTTCGTTCAGGCAAGGGAATATTCTCGTTGCCCGATAAGCCTAGATAATTTTCTTTAGATGTAACTTTTTTCCCGCTCCGTCTTTCAAGGTCTTCTCTCGCCTTACCTGCCACCGACCCGCCTTCATTTTGTTCTCATGAAATCCTTTTGGGTTCTTATTGCGTGTTATCTCTGAAGTGGATGCCTCCCCCAACATAGAAAAAATCAACTCCAAATCAGTCATGTGGTCTCTTAGATTCTCACGTTTTAATCCCTTATGCTTCTTGTATTCCGTGGGAGTCATACCAAAAGCGGCCTTGGATATCTCCGCAGTCAAAATAGCATACTCCCTTTTCTCCTTTACGCCCCTCTTGTTCCACTCGTCCGTCAACTCATCCCTAATAGCGATACTGCGCATCCGCTTTTCAATCCAATCATCTGAATACCTCTTGGCTTTGTATAATGCCCGGGTTCTTTTAGTAGCCAGCTCCGGATCCTCTATCTCCTGTATCCTTTCATATCCAATCTTTGCCAGCCAGCGCTTGAAAGGTTCAGCTTTGGGAGATGGAATTGACTGGATTATTCGAAACATTCCTTCGGTATTGGCACAATCCGTCTCGTATTTTTTCCCATCTGACGCCATTAATTTAAGTCCGTGACAAAATGTCACGACCTCACTTCCTTCTTCAACCAAACGCTGTTTAAGCTTCCTCCAATAAGAACCACTATCTATACTATCAGTTAAAGCTCCACATACATCCACTACCGAAAACCACCATTCCTCATTATGGATAACCTTCCTTATTTCTTTACCCTTGAATACCGCAATGTGCCGTTCCTTTTTTTTCTTCATAACATCGCCTTCCTCCAATATTTCCCGCCTCCATATTTTATTTTACGCCCGGTGCTGGGCAAAAGCAAGAATTTAGAGGATATATAAAGCGGACACTACTTCCCCTTCAAAACCTTCTTTGGTGGTCTCATCGGTGCATTCATTAGGCGCCGTCATTTCGACTTGCACTGAGCCTGTCGAAGTGTACGTCCCGCCGTTGGCGGGACAACTCAATGACCGTCGCGCTTACATCCTCTCCGGAGCGGAAACCTTCAGCAGTTTCAATACGTTGTGGAGCGCAATCCTGGTAGCGGCAACCAGAGCCAGCCGGGCCTGCGTCAGCTCCTTGTCATCCGATATCACCCTGCATTGATGGTAAAAATTGTGGAAAATCGAGGCCAATCCCTTGGCATACTCAACCAGCTTGTGAGGTTCCTTCCTCACTGCCGCCGTTAAGATAACGTCCGGCAGGTCGATCAGCGCCCGCATTAACCTGAGCTCCGAAGGGTCGATCAATAAATGCAGGGATACACGGCCGTGTGCCCCTGCGGATTTGACCTTGACCTTCTTCAGCCTCGCCTCCTTGAAAATAGAACAGATCCTTGCGTGAGCATACTGCACATAATAAACGGGATTGTCAGGCGCCTGCTCCTTGGCCAGTTCAAGGTCAAAATCAAGGTGCGAATTCACCGAGACCATCGTCAAAAACAGCCGCACAGCGTCTTTGCCGATCTCATCGATAACCTCTTCAAGCGTGATCATCTCCCCCGTCCGCTTGCTCATCCTCACCTGCTCCTTGCCCCGGTAAAGCGATACCAGCTGGCCAATGATGATCTGCAATTTTGAATCAACAGGGAATCCCATGGCCTTTAAGGCCATCTTCATGCGGTTGACATAACCGTGATGGTCGGTGCCCCAGATGTCTATAAGATTATCATAGCCCCTCTCAAATTTGTTCTGGTGATAAGCCAGGTCCGCGGCAAAATAAGTGGTTTCGCCCGTTGCCCGCCTTAATACCCTGTTCTTGTCGTCGCCCATCTCCTGCGACTTGAACCAGAGCGCCCCGTCCTCTTCAAA
>JAHJBW010000152.1 GCA_018813405.1 Candidatus Margulisiibacteriota bacterium
GGCCGGCACATTTTGGACCCTGTCGTTCAATATCATGGTGGACGATCCACCGCCGTCAAAGTTGATGGCGTCAACCGCCCCTATTGAACCCATAAAATAGGCAAGCTCCGTGAGCGTCATGCCAATGCTAGAAGATTCCGAGCGTTGGTTCTTGTTCCGGGGAAGCCCGTCGACGGTCACAAAAAGTATCTCTCCATCTTTAGTTATGCCTGCCGCTGTACGCGCGGCCCTGCCCTGCGCAATGTCCTTCTTGAATTTTTCTTCATATTTAGATATATATATCTTGCCGCTTTTTAAGAGGCGGGGCCCTCCGCCAACCACATGCAAAACGTTTTCCTGCTCTTTAAGGTCCAGAGAATAAGGTAAAAGATGCAGGACCGTCTCTATTTTGTCGTCCTTTTTTATCTGGTCAGGCAGGATCTCGGCCAGGCCCTGCCCCGCGGAAAGCACATAGCCTTCTTCGGGTATCAGCAGGCTGCCGGTGGCAGTATCGACCACCTTGCTTTTTTCGACCGCCAGCTCATAGCCTGACCTGTCCGTACCGGTCAGTCCGCCGTAGCGCCTGGTATAGAGCACGACCTCCGATCTGGAACTGCGGGGTTCGTTGATCTTGGTGATATCGAACTTTTTCTCGCCCTTTTTGAAATAGCCCATGAAGGAAATATTATCGATCAGGGCGCGGTTTTTGTCGGTAAGTATCATGGCCGTGCGATCGTGGATGGGACAGCTGACTATCTCGCCATCAACCACCAAAACGCCCAGCGGACGGCCGTTGCCGGCAAAATAGGTGGCATTGACCCCGGCCACAGCGCCTTTTTGCCTTACGATATCCTTGACCGTCTCCCGGGTAAAAGTTTTGTCTTTCTTGACCGGCCCCTTGAAAAAGCCCGCCATCCAATCCCAGATACCAGCTTCGGGCTCGGCCAGAGAGGGAAAAATATCCACCTTCTTTGGGTCTACCTTCAAAACCTGGACTTTTACCAGTCCGCTGTCTCCC
Source organism: Candidatus Margulisiibacteriota bacterium (assembly GCA_018813405.1). GTDB lineage: Bacteria > Margulisbacteria > WOR-1 > XYC2-FULL-46-14 > JAHJBW01 > JAHJBW01. The sequence goes on from JAHJBW010000152.1 coordinate 998, forward strand.
CTTTTGGCAACGCTGTAATATTCCAGTCCGTCCGAGACCTGCTGGGAATCGGACACCTTTGTAAAAGACTTTCCGAAATCAATGACCAGGCGGCTTGGACCTGAAAGGGAAAAAACATTATAGCCAATGGGATTGTCGAGCGGAAACTCGACCTTGAGGTCATTGCCTTCCCTGTTTATCCTGGCATGTGGCACAGCCCAGTCATTGATCTCCACTACCCCGGGGATATTTTCAGTCGCTTCGGTCTCTGACAGCGTAATGACCAATCCATTGCCTTTTTCATCGAGGGAATATTTCACCTCTCCGGTAAGGTCCAAAACCACGCGGAGCTTATTTTCGTGTGTGGCAAAACGGACGTTGTCCAGGCTGCCGGCAAAACTGAAAGAGGAAAGCAATAATATGAGAGCAAATATCGCAGATGATATCCTTTTCATAGACTTGAATTATAACATATTTCCAATTATAATAGTAATATCACCATATGATAAAAATCCCAAAAATAATTTGCCTGATGACCTTTGGACGCGCAGGCTCAAAATTTTTCCACAGCCTTGTTGACTGGCATCCGCAAGTAATGAACTTTCCGCGGACCTTTAATTATGACGATTTTTGGGGTAAATTGCCGCCAGAGGCAAACATTGATCAGATAGCCGACCTGTTCACAGACAGGTACCCGCGCTTTTTCTCCTGCAAGGAATGGTACAAATTTAACAAATATGACCGCTCCGAAAACCTCGGGTCTAATATGGATGAAACTTTCAGCATCGATAGCAGCCTGTTCAAGAAAAATCTAAAAGAATTGCTGTCAGGAAAGCAAATTTTCAGGAAAGTCCTGTTTATTGCCCTTCACCAGGCATATCATCTTGCCTGCGGAAGAGACCTGCCGAAAAAGCCGTTCATACTTTATCACATCCATGACACTAACAACTTAAACTCCCTCGGCGTATGCCTTGAGGATTTCCCAGTCGACACATCATTGCTAGTAATGGCGCGCCATCCCGTTGGAAGCATAAACGCCGTGGTCAAGTGGATGGAAATGCAGGGTATTCTTTCCTCGGGCCATCTGTGTTTTCACCAAAAACAGGTGCTGAAAGGCACATCAGAGCTTTGTGAACAGTTTCCCGACCTGGACATCAAAGTACTGCCACTGGAACAACTTCACCAGGATATTGTTGGCTGTATGAAAGCCTTTGTAAATTGGCAGGGATTGGACTGGCACGATTCCCTGTTAAAGAGCACGCGCATGGGAAAGCTTTGGTGGGGGAATGGCAAAAATCCAATGAACGGGGTCAACCCAAATATTCAAATATATTCTCCCAAAAGCTGGTTGGAGCAAAAGGACCTAAAAGTGCTCACATTGGTCGCAAAGGAGCGCCTTAGAAAACTGGGATATCTCAATACTTCCTCCAAAAACAGGCCCCCATCCAGGCTACTGGCGTTGTTACCGACAGCCGGCGAAATGCAAATGTTGAAACACGAATCTCTGCCTGTATGGCTTAAATATTATGCCCTCAGGGTCATCAATTATTTTAGCTTCGCCAATAAATTTTCCACAAAAAAAGAAAAGGTACCAAAACTATTATGCGAAAAGTGATCTGGTTGACCGGTATTTCCGGCTCTGGCAAGACAACCCTTGGCAGGCTGGTCTATGAAAAATTCAAAAGCCTGTGTAAAAGGGTCGAATTTTTGGATGGCGATATTGTCCGGGATTTTTTCGAAAACGACCTTGGCTACAGCCGCAGAGAAAGGATATTGAACGTAAAAAGAATAGCTTTTGCCGCTATGCTTCTAGCCAAAAACGATGTCACGGTGATAGTTGCCAATATTGCTCCCTATTATGAAGTAAGGGATTTTATACGCAAGAACATTCCCAACTATATTCAGGTCTACATTAAAGCCTCGTTGGATTCCGTCAGAAAAAGGGACGTCAAAGGGCTATACGGGAATGCCACAAATAACATGGTCGGCATTGACGACGCCTATGATATACCCAGGAACCCCGATATTACGGTCGATACGGACAGGGAAAGCGTTGAAGAGTCGTTGAACAAGATACTTGAACATCTTTTGGTGACAGAAACTGCAAATGCAAAGAACTCTTAGGATAGATAACGACAGCTGGCTGGAATGCTGTAACATCGGGCTGGGCCTCTTTGCCCCCCTCAAAGGCTTCATGGTATCGGAGGACTATCGTTCAGTAGTAAAAAACATGCGGCTGAAAAATGGCCATCCCTGGACCATCCCCGTTACACTGGATGTGCCGGAGGAAATGACAGGAGATATCAAAAGATCGGGAAAGCTTGTTCTGGCTAATCATAAAGGCGATAACGTGGCCGAGGTCCTGGTCGAAGATGTTTTTTCGGTCAATTACGGCAATGACATAAAGAAGATCTTCGGGACAGACGATGTCAGACACCCCGGCATTGTCAAAGAACTGTCTCGCTCACGCTTTCGTGTTGGCGGACCGGTAAAGGTCTTGAAATACGAGAAAGACCTTTTCCCTGCTTACTCCCTGACCCCTTCTCAAACAAGAGGAATTTTCAAAAAGCACGGCTGGAAAACGGTGGTCGGGTTCCAAACGAGAAACCCCATACATGCGGCACATGAATATTTACAGAGAAAAGCCCTGAGCTCGGCCGACGGGCTTTTTATTCATCCCCTGATAGGCTGGAAAAAAAAGGGGGATTTCTCCCCCCTGGCAGTGGTCAGTGCCTATGAAAAAATGGTGGCTGACTTTTACCCCGCCAATCGGGTGGCTTTTGGGATATTGCGCACGCCCATGCGATACGCGGGCCCAAGGGAGGCGGTCTTTCATGCTCTTATCCGCAAGAATTTTGGCTGTACCCATTTTATTGTCGGCCGCGACCATGCGGGAGTAGGCAATTACTATGGCAAATACGAAGCGCAGGAATTGTGCAAAAAATTCCCCGACCTGGGAATTGAAATACTCCATTATCACGGCCCCTATTATTGTAAACAGTGCCAAGAAGTGGTTACTGTGGAACATTGCGATCATGACGCGGAACACATTTTGCCTATTTCCGGCACGGAGATCAGAAGGTCGCTCTCCGAAGGAAGGCTCCCGCGAGAGGAATTTATGAGGAAAGAAATTGCTGATGTTCTGATAGAATTACATAAAGAAGACAAACTATTCGTGGGGGAGGATGTTTAATGGGATTCACGACAATAGTAACGGTTGGCCCGTCAATACTTGAAGAAGAAAAGCTGGTTGCCATCAACTCTTTCGGTAAATGTATATACAGGATCAACGGCGCCCATGTCGGCCGGTCCGACCTTACAGGGGTTGTTGAGAATATTCGCGCCGTGCTTCCCAATGCCAGCATCATGCTCGACCTGCCAGGCAACAAGGTGCGCATTAACCGGCTTGCCGAACCCATTCCCCTCAGCAAGGGGACAAGTTTCTATCTTTACGAAGACCAGGTAAACTATGCCCCCTTCCTTAAAATGCTGCAAAGATCGGACACCATTCTGGCCAACGATTCAATTTTTTTGCTGGAAGTTGTCGAAGCCGGGGAAAAAAGGGTGCGGCTGCGTTCTCATTCCGACGGGGTCCTGCTTCCAGGGAAAGGCCTGCACGCTCAGAGGGTATATGCCCAGCTCCCTTTTCTTTTCGACAAGGACAGGGAATTGATCGAGCTCGCATGCGAGACGGGCTTATCCTATCTTTCACTGTCTTATGTCAGGGATGCCAGAGACATCCAGCAGGCGAAAGAGCTCATCAACGGGGAAGTACCCATTATTTCCAAGATCGAGACCCTGGCGGCCGTTAAAAACCTGAACGCCATTCTAGCCGAAGTTGACATGATAAACATTGACAGAGGCGATCTTTCTTCAGACATTGGTATGCTGAACCTGCCGGCAATGCAAAGGCAGATCATCCGTGAGGCCAAGAATGCCGGCAAACAAGTTTTCCTGGCTACTCAGGTCCTGCACAACATGGAACAATATCCCGTTCCTACAATTTCCGAGATCATAGATCTTGAAAGATACATAAATAGCGGTATTGACGGCGTGCAATTATCCGGGGAGACCGCCGTGGGGAAGTATCCTATAGAATGTGTAAAGTTGATCTTTTCGTTGTATAATAATTCCCGAAAGGAGACCCTGGTATGACTCGCGAACGCTGGGGCACCAAATTGGGGATAATCCTTGCCGTGGCAGGATCGGCCGTGGGACTGGGTAATTTCTTAAGGTTCCCCGTCCAGGCCGCGCAGAACGGCGGCGGGGCGTTTATGATCCCCTACTTCATTTCCTTTCTTATCCTTGGAATACCCTTAATGTGGATCGAATGGGCCATTGGCAGGCACGGCGGGCTTTTCGGCCATGGCACAGCTCCCTTCATCTTCACGCGCCTGAGCAAGAACAGGGTGGTCAAATACCTGGGTACCATCGGGGTATTCGGACCTGTTGTGATA
>JAHJBW010000153.1 GCA_018813405.1 Candidatus Margulisiibacteriota bacterium
CACAAATCGTGAGCAAAAGATCACTATTACCGCCTCTTCTGGCCTTTCAAAGGACGATATCGAAAAGATGAAGAAAGAAGCTTCCGCCCACGAGGCCGAGGACAAAAAGAAAAAGGAATCCGTCGAGACCCGCAACCAGGCCGACGCCATGGCCTACGGCGCGGAAAAGACCCTGAAAGAGGCTGGCGACAAAGTTGACGCCGCCACCAGGGACAAGGTGGAAAAAGAGATCGCGGAAGTGCGCAAAGCCCTTCAGGGTACCGACGAAGCCCAAATAAAGAGCGCTTTCGACAGCCTCCAAAAATCCGTATACGAAATGTCTTCACAAATTTACAAACAGCAAACGCCTCCTCAGGGTGAAGCCCCTCGACAGGGCTCGGGGCAAGACACAGGTGAGAAGAAGGATGATGGAAAAACCGTTGACGCCGACTATGAAATGAACGATGATAAAAAATAAATAATGTCAAAAGATTATTACCAGATACTCGGAGTGTCCAAGAACGCGTCGGCAGACGAGGTAAAGAGCGCTTACAGGCGCCTGGCCCGCCAGTATCATCCCGATGTTTCCAAAGAAGCCGGAGCGGCTGAAAAGTTCAAAGAGATCAACGAAGCCTATCAGGTATTGTCCAATCCTCAAAAGAAACAGCAATACGACACCTTTGGTTCTGCCGGCCCTGCAGGGGCAGGATTTGGCGGGTTTGGCGGCGCACAGGGATTTGATTTTTCGGGCTTCGAGGGGTTCGGCGACCTGGGGGACCTTTTCAATATGTTTACTGGCGGAAGCCCTTTTCGGGGTTCTCAGGGACGCGGACCTCAAAGGGGATCTGATCTGCGATTTGACATGGAAATATCCCTCGAAGAAGCTGACACGGGACTGGATGAAGAGATAGAGATAAACCATCTCGAGAATTGCCAGACCTGCAAAGGTTCGGGGGCCAGGCCCGGGACAAAACCGCAAAAATGCCCGACCTGCGGCGGCACCGGGCAAATAAGAAGGATGCAAAGGACCATTCTGGGCAGCATGGCGCAGGTCGTTCCCTGCGCGGAATGCCGCGGTACCGGCGAAAAGATATCCGACCCCTGCCGTGACTGCAATGGCACGGGACGCAAAAAGACTCGCCGCAAAATAAAAGTAAAGGTCCCTGCCGGTATCGAATCAGGCACAAGGTTAAGGGTATCCAACGCCGGAGACGCGGGACTGCGCGGCGCCCAGCCCGGCGACCTTTACATATTCATTTTCATTAAACAACATCCGTATTTCGAAAGAGAAGGTTCTGATCTTGTGACCAAAAAAGAAATATCTTTCGTGCAGGCAAGCCTGGGCGCCGAGATCAACGTCAAGACACTGACAGGCTCGGCAAAACTAAAGGTCCCTGCCGGGACCCAGCCCAACACCACCTTCAAGCTAAAGAACCAGGGCCTGTCCCAGTTTCAGGGCCGGGGCAAGGGCGATCTTTATGTCCAGGTAGAGATAAAGACCCCGACCGACCTGAGCTCAAAACAGCAGGAGCTTCTAAGGGAATTTGAACGATCGTGAGACGCTTCTTTATTGATAAAGAAAGCATCTGCGGACCAACCGTTCACATCAAGGGCGGCGACTACAACCATATCAAGAACGTCCTGCGTTACAAACCAGAGGACACCATCTATTTGATCGACAGCCTTGGACAGCGGCATACCGCCTCGATCAAAGAGATAACCAACCACAGCCTGGTCTGCCAGATAGAAAAGACCGAAAGGCCAGCCAGGGCAAAAGGCCCGATCGTAACCATTGCCCAGGCAATACCCAAAGGCAAAAAGATGGACCTAATAGTTCAAAAGGCCACCGAGCTTGGCGCGGCAAATATCATACCAATGACCACCGAGCGCACCATCGTAAAACTTGACGGCAAAGAAGAAAAAAAGCTGAGCCACTGGCAAAAGATCGCCAAAGAATCATCCCAACAATGCGGTCGCGATTTTATACCCTCAACAGAAAAGATACAAAGCTTTGATGAGGTAATCGCGCAGGCCAAAGAATACGACCTCTCTATCATTCCCTGGGAATGCGAAGAAAACGCTGGACTGAAAAGTCTTTTACAAGAAGGGAAACCGAGAAGTTTATTCTCGGTTCTTTTCGTTATCGGTCCCGAAGGCGGCTTTTCCGTATCCGAGGTTGAAAAAGCCAGGCAGGCGGGTATAATGCCGGTAAGCCTTGGCAAAAGGATATTACGGACCGAGACCGTCGCCATGGCTGTGCTGGCAATGCTTATATATGAGTACGAATTATGACAAAGATCGCGTTCTATACCCTGGGATGCAAAAGCAATCAGTATGAGACCGAGGCCATGAAGTCGCAGTGTCCCACCCTGGAGATCGTTCCCTTCAATAGCAAAGCCGATATTTACGTTATAAACACCTGCACGGTCACCTCCGACGCCGACAAAAAATCCCGTCAGGCCATTCGCAAGGCGCTCAAGAACGATCAGTCCGCCCAGGTGGTGGTCACCGGTTGTTATTCCGAGCTGTGCGCCAGGGAACTTGAAAAAGAATTTCCAGGCATCAGGCTGTTAAAGATACAAGACAAAAAAGAGCTCTTGAAGCATATTTATTCCCACACCAAAACACCCCGCCCGAGCAGGTGGGGTTTTGGTGTGGGAATTTATTTACCGAAAGAAAACAGCCAGTGCCATTTCAAGGAAGGCCGCGTCAGAAGGAATTTAATGGTCGAGGACGGGTGCGAAAATTTTTGCTCTTACTGCATCGTTCCCTACGCGAGAGGAAAAGTAAGGACCCTGCCAATTGGCGAGGTCGTGGAAGAGGCCAATAAAATGGTCGACTCCGGTTGCCGGGAGATAGTCCTTACAGGCATTAATCTTGGCGAATTCAAAGAATTGCCGGCCTTGATAACCGAGCTCAACAACATCGCTTCACTATCAAGGGTCAGGCTTTCTTCCATCGAGCCCATGTATGTTACGGACGAATTGATCGCAGCGGTAGCCGGCACGCCCAAAACCTGCCGCCACCTGCATGTTCCTCTGCAATCGGGTGACGACGGCGTATTAAAAGCCATGAACAGGAACTATTGCCTTGACGATTACAAAAAAATAATTGAAAAGGCCAGGAAAAACATCCCGGAATGCGCCATAACCACAGATATCATTGTCGGGTTGCCCGGTGAGGGGCCGACGGCTTTCGAAAACACCAAAAATGCGGTAGAGGAGATTGGTTTTAGCCGAATACATATTTTTACCTACTCACCGCGCAAAGGCACAGCCGCCGCCAAAATGCCAGAGCAGGTGGACCCAAAAACCAAAAAGCAACGGTATGATATTTTGAATAAATCAAGAGAAAAACTCATGCGCCAATTTGCTGAAAAGTATCTAGAAAAAGAAGTTGAAGTACTTATTGAACAGCCTGGAGAAGGACTAACCCATAATTTTATTAGGGTCAAATCTAAAGAAATAAATGAAGACATCGGCAAAATAATCACTATAAAGATAACCTCCGTAGAAAAAGACTTCTGTATTGGAGAAAATGTATAATCTTTCCATGGGTGGGGAGGAGGAAGGGGATTCGTATTATTAGAGGATTAGTGACATTGGCGATTAATAAAAGAGAAGGGCCCGACCCCCTCTAAAGTATCCATGTTTCCTTTAAAGAAAGTATGGGCCCTAACTCTTAGAACGTAACCTTTTGTCCTACGATAGCGCTGAAACTCATCGAGGTGCGACCATCATTGGTCATGGTCTTATCCAGACCAGTCCTCAACACAGAGTATCCGATCGCTCCATAGGTTTTGCCCAATCCCATGCCGAGATCACCCTGGATCCCTGCCATGAATTGGCCGCCGACTGTTCCGCTCGAATTTCCGCTTCGGGTTATAACGTAGTTGATGCCGCCCTCTAAATAGGACTCAACACCGCCTAACAGATCAGCAGGAAGGTTGACGATACCACTGACATACAGTGGGACCGCTTTCCATTCTTTGCTGTTCTTGTCGTTACCCTGAGCGTAGCCAAGGCCGATCTTATACTGGATAGCATCGGCTGACAAACCCACCATTGGTCCAAGTCCCATCGGATCTGGCAGTAAGATATTGCCGGTGATTCCCATCATTCCAGCAACTAAGCCAACTTCCAAAGAGGTGTCAAGACCCCAGCCAAACATTCCCATGCTGGCCGGTTTGGGGGTTACAGGAGCTGGAGGCGGAGCGACCTTCTTTTCTATTCCGGTCGCTACCTGCTTTGCGGCTTCAGCTTCAGCCATGACCTTCCATTTCTGCAAGGCGGCAATTGTGCCCTTCTTTTCGGCCTGAAGCTTTTTCACCATTACGGCATTGCCCTGCGCACGATATTTGATGATCTTTTGATCAAGCAATTTTATGTACGCGCGGCCAGCTTCCAGCTTTTCAGCCGGAGACCTGGTGTCCACTTCGGCATATACCATACCAGCCAGTGCCACGCAAAACGCGAACACTGTTAAACTTGCGATTAACTTCTTCATTATTGATTTCACCTCCTTTTGACCCTATTGGGCTGAATAGCATAATATAAATATTTGGCAAGCTTGTCAAGTGCTTTTTTTACTGCTAGAATTGAGCATGGAAATATTCGCCGTAGTAATGTCCATTATCACGCTTCTGGCAGTAGCCGCCATCTTCCTTAAAATGAACCAGGCCCAGGCCCCTCAAAACGACCAGGCCACCCAGCTTTTACAGCAACAGATCGAGGGAATACGCGCTTCTATTGCCCAATCCTACAAAGACAACCAGGATATCCTGCAAAAAGTGAACACTGACCTGACGCAAACCCTGCAAACCGTGGACAAGAACGTCAACAGCCGTCTGGACAATGCCGCCAAGGTCATCAGCGCGGTGCACCAAAAGCTGGGCGAGGTACACGAAACAACCCGCAATGTGCAAGAGATCAGCAAAGATATCGCCTCATTACAGGATATTTTAAAGGCTCCCAAACTGCGAGGCGGCATGGGGGAGCTTTTTCTCGGCGACCTTCTTTCGCAGATACTCCCGCCTGACAGGTATACCCTGCAATACAAATTTGGAAACGGCGAGGTGGTAGATTCCGTGATCGTTTTCAAGGATGGCCTGGTGCCGATAGACTCAAAATTTCCGCTGGAATCTTTTAAAAGGATGATCGATGCTAAAGACGATGCGGAAAAGCAAAGGGAAAAGAAAGAATTCGTCCGTCGCATTAAAAAACACATTGATGACATTGAGAAGAAGTATATTCGGCCGGATGAGGGAACTTTTAACTTTGCTTTAATGTATTTGCCGGCTGAAAATGTTTACTATGAAACGATAATCAAGGACGACAACTTCGGCGAAGAAAAAGGCATTTTCCACTATGCGATGGGCAAAAAGGTACTGCCTGTTTCGCCAAATTCTTTTTACGCTTATTTGCAGACGATTCTGATGGGCTTGCGCGGCATGAAGATAGAACAGCAGGCGCAGGAGATATTAAAGACTTTGAGCCGGCTTGAGGGTGATTTTAACCGCATTACGGAAGATTTTCAGAGGGTTGGCACTCACCTCAAAAACATGTCAAACGCGTATGATGATACCGGAAAAAGGCTGGACAAGTTCGGGAATAAGCTGGAGTCGCTGGAGAATAAGGATGTCATTATTCCGGCAATTGAAGAGAAAGTTGTGTAACCGCTACTTTTAATGGCTCTTGAGAAATCTTCTTATGCTTTCATGATCGCCAACTAAAATGAAACGGACAATATCATCTTGCAGCGAAAAAAGAATTCTTTCTTTTAAGGTTGAGCGGATTTCCCAATAGTCTTTTCTCAGTTTTTTCAAGCCAAGTCCTTCAGTTTTGACCCCCGAATCGAAAAAGGCCAAAAGCTCAGAAATAGCTCTTTTTATCTGTTCCTGCCGCTGGAAACCCAGTTTCTTGTAAAGTCTTTCAAATTGGCTGTCAACAAAGTATTTCATTTATGCGAGATATTATCGAGATGTTTTAATAGGGCTTCTCCTGTTTTAAAGGTTTTCCCTTTTTTCTTTTTTGCGATTTTTTCAATTTTATCCCATTCTTTATCGGTAAAAGATCGTTCGGTTGTCATGGGCGTGATCACTATTTTATAGCCATCATCCGTAACCTCAACATAATCTCCCACCTGCAAACCAACTCTTTTTAAGATGAGATCGGGGATCTTTAAGGCGTTATTTTGTTTGATTTTTTCAGTCATTTCAATCACCTCTGCTTAATCATACCATATCAGAAAGCGTATCGACAAGTTTGGGAATAAACTGGAATCGCTGGAGCACCCTGCGGAAGTAAAGGCTTTGATAGAATGAGCGTGCGGGATGCGAGTTTACAAAACCCGCCACTCGTACCCTTACCCATCTCCCAACAAAAAGATCGGAAGAGCGTCGTGTAGGG
>JAHJBW010000154.1 GCA_018813405.1 Candidatus Margulisiibacteriota bacterium
ATAAATCAACTATCGCCGCGGCTCTCAGGTCGGCCAGTTTTTATCCTCTCAGTATTCAAACCTTACCGCCGCTTTTGGCCTCATCTTTTATAAACATGGGTGTTTTTGCCTGGGCTGTCTGAAATTCTCGGCCATTTTTAACGATATATATATAGAAAAGAGAAATATCCATCTGCAGTTGGAGGTGTCTTATGAGAATACCCGGCAATGGAAGAGTATCAAGGGTCCTGAACATGCCTGTTAGTGAAGCGATACGTAAGATAGGCGTAGGAACGATAAAGCTCAAAAGGGCCCTCCTGGGCGAAAGTCCCCCTTCACTTCCTATATCCCATCCTGAAAGATTGAGCCAGCGAATAAATTTTGCGGATTATCCCCAGCGTTTGGCTGACGAAGCAGAGGACAGACTCCTTATGAAGGATGGATTACGGATAGCATTGAATCAATTTGAAGCGACTGCTTTAGACGATCAGACGGATTATTTTCTTCATTTTGAAGCAGTCCCACAGTATGTGGCAGAAGTTTTTGCGGAAGCTATTGGACAGGGTTTGTCCGCGCCGGTTCTGGAGCTATTAAGAAAACCTGAAATTCTCGATATGATGAAAGGAACAGAATTTGAGGGTTTTAAACCGTTCGGGACATATCAATATTGTCTTCAAGTTATGCAAAAATTGAAAGGCATTGAACATCGCGCGGCAACTTCCAGTCCAACATTATCTCAAGGGAGCTTGCGCAACTGCCTGGAAGGGATCATAAGAATATGCAAACCATTATTGCTTTATGGGCCCTTTGCTGTTTTGCTGAGCCCGTTATTTGCGATCAAATTATTTTCTTTCACCTACCTTGTGTACGCAGTATCAAAGGCTATGTTAAATAAGACAGGGCAGAGTAAATTTGAAGAAATATTAGCAGAATCCGAAATGATCGAAGATACGAAAGCAGTGACATTATTCGACCCCAAGGGAAGGCCGTTGGAGCCTGAATAAGATTTGGAGAAAACGATGAAAGTGTCATTCAAGAAGGTCGTATCTGCATTTAATGCGCAAAAAGATGAACTTGCTCATTCCATTGTTTCTTTGAGGAGGCAAACAGTTAAAGCCGCGCAAGGAAAATTCGCTCTCCATCCTCTAATGCAATCACAACAAAGGCTTGTTTTAAGTCATCTCCAAAAAGCCGCGGAAAGTTTGATCGATATACATTTGATTGGCCGCAGAGACGTCATCGTTTATGAGGCCGGCGCGTATTCCAAGGGAACCTGTGCTATCGGATCGGACCTTGATCTCAATGTTGCTTTCGATGATTCTCGATTTGGCGAATTGTATGCTTTTGAAAAGAACCTGTATAAAGTTTCCGGTTATCTCTTAAGCATTGTAAATGGAGTGATCCATAACAACGATCTTAACCTTGCTTCTCAGCGGCCGGGCCTAAAGAAGGTGCTTCCCGCTGAATTGGCCAAACACAGGAAGATGACCAGGGAGTTTGCGCTTTGGAAGACAAAAGGGCTGTAATATCCAGGGCGATCACAGCATCACTTGATGCATGCAGCCAGAAAGAAAAGGATAATGTTCGCCGTTAGATGGGCTGTGATCGAGGATAACAGTCCCTTCTTCCAATAAAGCCATCCGAAAATAATGCTGGTGCCGCCGCCCACTACCAAAATCTTGCCGACCAGCAGGGGGGTGAGTGTCTCGTTCTTTGCTATGGCCGGCAGAGGCAGGGCGGCTACCATAAAAGAAGCTACGATAATTGAAAACCATATACAAACGTCTGAAATAGATCCATCGTCTTTCTTGTTGAAAACATAGGTGAACAGCCAGACCGTCATGGAAAGAAAGAAGAGCCGAAAGATAAGTTCTTTGTTGACAGCGTCCATTATATAGTTAAACAAGCTCAACCACCAGATACTAAATTTCCCTACCATACCTACCATTATAATAGTGACAAAATAATTGCAGGCGAATATGAACACCGCGATCAAAACGCCGGCCATCGCCGATATTAAAAAAATATCTTTTGTGTCCGCCCAGCGTAGCACTTTTTGAGGGAACCCTATATTGACCCTGGCAGAAAGAAAAAGCCCAAAGCCAATTACCAGCATATAGGTTATCAAGTTCTTTAAGAGAAGTTCGCCGGTCTTTTCCAGTGCCATTGGCGGAATGCCGTTATTAAGATTCCTTAGTATATACAATAAATATGGCGCGGCTAGCATGCTCAATACAACAGCTATCAAAAGTAGTATAAAATACAGCTTCCAATTGATCATGTCTATAACAGGTCTTATCTTCATTGTTGGCATTATTTCATATGCGCATACTCTTGACAATAGATTTTGCGACCTGCTATAATTAGCACTCAGATACCAAGAGTGCTAAATATAACAAGGAGGTGAAGATGGATATGTCGAAAAAATTGATTCCACTGGGTGACCGAGTTATCATAAAGCAAGGAGAGGCCGAGGAAAAGACGAGGTCGGGGATCGTTCTTCCTGACACCGCGAAAGAGAAACCGCAGGAAGGTACCGTTATAGCAGTTGGGTCGGGTAGAGTGCTAGACAATGGCACAAAGGTTCCGCTTGAAGTAAAGGTGGGGGACAAAGTTCTCTACTCAAAATACGGCGGGACGGAAGTAAAAGTGGAGGGCGAAGAATATATCATTTTGCAGGAAAGGGATATTCTGGCCGTCACCAAATAGCAGGAGGTAAATATTAATATGGCCGCAAAAGAAATGAAATTCGGCGACGAGGCCTGGAGAGCAGCGGAAAAAGGCGTTGCCAAGGTCGCGGATGCCGTAAAGATAACATTGGGCCCGAGAGGCCGCAATGTTGTTCTTGAAAAGAAATGGGGATCACCTACCATAACCAATGACGGTGTTACCATTGCGAAAGAGATCGATCTTGAAGATCCTTTTGAGAATATGGGTGCCCAGCTTCTTAAAGAAGTGGCTTCCAAGACCAACGATGTTGCCGGCGACGGTACCACTACCGCAACTGTGCTGGGACAGATCATCTTCAAAGAAGGCCTAAAGGCCGTTGCCGCTGGCATGAACCCCATGTCCCTTAAAAAGGGAATCCAAAAGGCCATAGAAGCAGCGGTCGCCGAGCTTAAAAGCAAGAGTCGGCCGGTAGAATCCAAGGCGGCTATTGCCCAGGTAGCTTGCATCTCGGCCAATAACGATCCCGAGATAGGCAACCTGATAGCGGATGCCATGGAAAAAGTGGGCAAGGATGGGGTCATCACCGTTGAAGAATCCAAGGGGATCGAGATCACGCTGGATGTTGTGGAGGGCATGCAGTTCGATAAAGGATACGCTTCTCCTTACATGGTGACCGACCGTGAAAGAATGGAAGCTGTTCTTGAAGACTGCCTGATCCTTATAACCGACAAGAAGATCACTGCCATCAAAGATCTTCTGCCAACCCTTGAAAAATCCGTGCAGGTATCAAAACCTCTGCTCATCATCGCGGATGATATAGAAGGTGAGGCCCTGGCAACCATAGTGGTCAACAAGCTTCGCGGGACACTTAACTGCGTTGCAGTAAAAGCACCTGGCTTTGGTGACAGAAGGAAGGCGATGTTGGAAGATATCGCCGTACTGACCGGCGGCGAAGTTGTAAGCGAGGACAAAGGGCTTACGCTTGAAAATACCCAGGATAACTGGCTGGGTAAGGCCAAAAAGGTCATTATCCAGAAAGATAATACCACTATTATCGAAGGCGCCGGGACCGACAAGGCCGTAAAAGAAAGGGTTTCTCAGATCAAGAAAGAGATGGAAGCCTCTGATTCTTCTTACGACAAAGAAAAACTCCAGGAAAGGCTGGCCAAGCTTTCCGGCGGAGTAGCGGTAATTAAGGCGGGCGCTGCCACCGAAACAGAGCTCAAGGAAAAGAAGCACCGCATCGAAGATGCGCTGTCCGCTACCAGGGCTGCTGTTGAAGAAGGCATCATTGCTGGAGGCGGCTCCACGCTTATCCACATCATACCAGCTGTGGAAAAGGCCGAAGCCAAGGCCGAAGGCGACGAGAAAGTCGGCGTCAGCATCGTGCGCAAATCGCTCACCGAACCTCTTAAGCAGATCGCGGTCAACGCGGGGCTTGAAGGATCGGTAGTGGTTGAAAAGGTCAAGGGAGAAAAGGACGGGACAGGATTTGACGCCCAGAACTTTGAATATGGCGACATGTTCAAGGCCGGGATCGTCGATCCGGTAAAGGTTACCCGTTCGGCCCTCCAGAATGCCGCTTCTATCGCTTCAATGCTTCTGACCACAGAAGTCTTGATCGCGGAGAAGAAAGAAGATGAAAAGGGTGGAATGCCGGCTATGCCGCCAGGGGGCATGGGTGGAATGGGCGTAATGATGTAAGCTTAGGCGGACATCAACCAAATTACGCGAGGGCGGGCCTTTGGTCCGCCCTTGTTTTTTAGAATATCAGAATATCAGATTATCAGATTTGAATATCAGATGAACAGAACAAACAGAGGAGCAGATTAGAAGAACAGAATAAG
>JAHJBW010000155.1 GCA_018813405.1 Candidatus Margulisiibacteriota bacterium
ATTCATCTATTATACTTATATCGAGTCCTGGCTATTGGGATACGCTTTCTTTGCGGCAACTGGCAAATTCCTGGCTTTGACCACGCCAGAATCAATGAGCGGGTTTTTGAGCGCTTATCAGGGGCTGGCACCGCAAAGCAACGTCTGGACAGCCTATCTTTTCTTTATCATCACCTTTATCATCAACTTCTCGATAATTTACAGAGGCATCAAAGGCGGCATTGAAGCGCTATGCAAAATTGCCATGCCCTTACTGTTCGCCATGGCCATAATAATTGCCATAAGGGTGCTGACCCTGGGCGCTCCCAGCGCCGCTCATCCCGACTGGAACATAGTTAACGGGCTGGGTTTCCTGTGGAACCCCGACCTTTCGGTACTCACAGACGCCAGGGTCTGGCTGGCCGCGGCCGGTCAGATATTTTTTACCTTGAGCGTCGGAATCGGCGCCATTCTTACCTATGCCAGTTATCTTTCGCATGGTGACGATGTTGTGCTTTCAGGCCTGACCGCCGCGTCCACCAACGAGTTCGCGGAGGTCGTGCTTGGCGGCTCGATTGTAATACCTGCCGCTTTTGCCTTTTTGGGACTGGCAGGAGCCCAGGCAGTGGCCCAGAGCGGGGCCTTTAACCTGGGGTTTGTAACCATGCCCCTCATCTTTGGCCAGATACCGCTTGGCCAGTTATTCTCTTTCTTGTGGTTCAGCTTGTTGTTTCTGGCAGGCATTACATCCTCGGTCTCACTGCTTGAGCCGGCAGTATCATTTGTATCGGACGAGTTTGAACTGCCCAGAAAAAAGGCCGTTTTGAGGCTGGCCGTAATACTTTTCATACTGTGCCAGTTCCCCATTTTTTTCCTGGCGCGGGGCGTGGAGGACGAGATGGACTTCTGGGGCGGCACTTTCTGCCTGGTGCTTTTCGCGACAATAGAGACCGTACTTTTTATGTGGGTATTTGGGCTTGAAAAGGCATGGGAAGAGATACACAAGGGCGCGGAGTTGAGGATCCATCCCGTTTACAAGTTCATCATGAAATACGTAACTCCCCTATTTCTATTTATTATTTTGGGCGCCTGGTTCTTCCAGCAGGGATTGCCGGTCATTTTGATGAAAGGCGTTTCTTCCGAGAATGTTCCTTATGTTCTGGCAACCAGGCTTGGTTTAATCGGTTTATTCATAGCAATCGCGATATTGGTGCGCATTGCCTGGTATCGCAAGAAAAGGCTTGGGTTAATGGAATGACATTACAGGGCTGGATATTATTGATAACTTCCTGGACGATCATCCTCGGCCTGCTGGCCTTTTGCTTCTTCAGGGTATTGGTGGAGAAGGAAGAGGAATTGTAGGAATTCACCGATTGCGGTCACGATTCCACAATTATTATAGAGACGCGTCGCGGCGCATGATGCGAATAATCCCAACCTTTTAAACGCGCGGATCCTATAGTGAACCTGAATATTTCAATTGAAAGCCGGGGGTAAAAGAAAGGCGGGACAAATAAATCTCCCGCCTTCAAAGAACTTAAAAAAAATTATAAACCTTGGATCATAAAAATACCAGCCGCAATAAAGCCACCTCTAATAATTCTTCTTCCGTAATCTTCCATCGCCAGCTTGAATTCATAATTTCTATCATCTATTGTTTTAAGAATTTCCTTTGAAATTCCGGAAATCTCTAAAAATGACCGCATGTCTAATCCCGGAAGAACGATATTGCATCCTGCCTCAATAGTACCGATATACTTCAAACTCATTTCATCAATCAAGAGAGGATTTCCCGGCTCCTCATTTCTAGAATGCCATCTAGCTACTCTCAACATTTCTTCATACAACGCATTAAGAGGATCAGACCTCTTTAGGCTCTTATTAGACCTCTCTTTTATTTTCTCCATGTCGCTTATAGCATTAACCGATACTACCATAGCAAGTATGGGTTCATAAATTTTTATAAAATCTTCACCTTTTTCCTCCCTCTTCGGTATCATTATAAACGATATATTGCCGGGGCTAATATACTTAAGTGAATCAAATTTTGGAGATGGTTTTCCTGCTTTCCCTACCTTTATAACAGAAGACCCGCCATGCCAAAAACTTGTAATCCTGATCATAAATCATTTTCCTCCTTTTATTATCTCTCAAGGACCTCAACCATTCTGCCTCTTCGGGCATCCCCGGTGTGAACCGTTATGGTTCACAGCCTGCCTCTAACCGAATATATATCGTCCCCCCCCCC
>JAHJBW010000014.1 GCA_018813405.1 Candidatus Margulisiibacteriota bacterium
CATAAAGAAGGCCGAACATGCGAGCTGCCCGCTCGATTATATCAATATGTCCATTGGTGATGGGATCAAAACTGCCCGGATAGACCGCTATTTTCATTTGTCACCTCAAAGAAAGACAAAACCGTATCTCCGTAGCGCTGATCCCGCGTCTTTTTAAGGCACGGATACGCGACATCAATTTCAAATTTAAAGTGGTGCTCGGCAATAAGCAAGCCTCCCTTTTCCAGAAGGCCATCACGACCTATCTTTTCCAATGACAAAAGAAACTCAGGACTGCCGTACGGAGCACCATTGAATATTATATCAAATTTTTCGCCGGATTGAGCAAAAACATTCAGGGCGTGGGAAACGGACAGCGTATAGACCCTGGCCCTGTCCTTGAAACCGCATTCAGCCAGGTTTGAACGGATGAGCGCCACGCATTTGGGATTTTTTTCCACAAAGACAGCTTCCCTGGCCCCCCTTGAGACAGCCTCTATGCCGACCGCGCCGCTGCCGGCGAAAAGGTCCAGGAAACGCGCCTCGGCAATACGCGGGGTCAAAATATTAAAAAGCGCTTCCCTGGCATAGTCTGTAAGCGGCCTGACAGACCTGCTTTTTAATGCTTTTATCTTTTTCCCTTTGGCCGAGCCGGCAATTATTCTCATCAGTGGATCGTCTCCAGGTCCAGTACTTTACCGAACCTATTAAAAAGGCTCTCTTTCAGAATTCTATTTTCTGGCAAAACCAGACCAGGGTCCTTTGCAAGATGTTCAAAAGCGGCCTGCCTGGCTGTTTTTAATATCGCGTTGTCTCTTATTATATCAGCCATCCTGAAGTTTGGCAGCCCTGACTGGCGTACTCCGCAAAAATCACCTGGGCCGCGTAACCGCAGGTCGACCTCGGCAATGTGGAATCCGTCCGTGGACTCAAGCATGGCTTTCACGCGCTGCCTGGATTCGGGCGTTCGTGGATCACCAACCAAAAAA
The DNA here is from genome assembly GCA_018813405.1 of Candidatus Margulisiibacteriota bacterium. GTDB lineage: Bacteria > Margulisbacteria > WOR-1 > XYC2-FULL-46-14 > JAHJBW01 > JAHJBW01. Next base: position 969 of record JAHJBW010000014.1, read on the forward strand.
CAATAAGATAGTGAAGCCCCCCTTCCAACCCTGCCCCTGAGCTGATGCAGTTGGGAAAGCCCAAAGCGTTCAACATGCTCTATGACCATGACCGAGGCATTGGGGACATCAATACCTACTTCGATAACCGTAGTTGAGACCAGGATATTTATTTTCCCCGACTTAAATTGCCCCATGATATTTTCTTTTTCATCGCCCTTTATTCGCCCGTGTACCAGCCCTATTTTAAACTCTGGAAATATTTCGTTCTGCAGGCGCTGTGCTTCGTCCGTGGCATTCTTCAGGTCCATCTCTTCGGATTCCTCCACCAGCGGGTACACAAAATATATTTGCCTGCCCTCGTTTATCTGCTCCCGCATGAATTCATAGGAACTCACCCTTTTTTGTTCCGGCACAAAGTAGGTTTTCACCGGTGTCCTGCCCGGAGGCAATTCGTCGATCACCGACCGGTCAAGATCTCCGTATAGTGTCAGCGCCAATGACCGCGGGATCGGCGTCGCCGTCATAAAGAGCATATCGGGGGGTGTACCATGCGCTCCAGCGCTTAGGTTCACCCCTTTCTTTAAAAGTTCCGTTCTCTGCATGACCCCAAAACGGTGCTGTTCGTCCACCAGTGCCAATCCCAGGGCTTTGAAATCGATCTTTTCCTGTATCAAAGCATGGGTGCCTATAACAATGCTTATTTTGCCGGTCCTCAACCCTTCCGCGATCCTCTTTTTTTCCGCGGCGCTGGAAGCGCCGGTAAGCAAAGCTGCTTTGATCTTGAGTTTAGCAAGCAGTTTTTTGGTCTTTTCAAAATGCTGCTGAGCAAGTATCTCGGTAGGAGCCATAAAAGCTGTCTGCATATCGTTTTGCGCGGCAATGACCGCGGCGGCAGTGGCAACGATGGTTTTTCCAGAACCAACATCACCCTGCAATAGGCGCTTCATTGGACAGTTGGACGCCATATCTGTCTTGATCTCTTCAAGCACCCTTTTCTGGGCAGAGGTCAATTCAAAAGGGAGCTCGGATGAAAATCTATTGAATAGCTCACCATCGATACGAAAGCTTCGGCCCTCCACAGTTTCCTTTAAGACCCGTTGCCTCAAGGCAAGGCCAAGTTGAAAAACAAAAAAATCCTCAAAGACAAGACGTTTTCGGGCCCTTTCCACCTTTGACTTGCTTTGCGGCAGGTGCATGTCTTTGACCGCGTCCCTCAGGCCGGGCAAAGAATATTTCTGTAGAATATGGGGGGGCAGCGGATCGATAATTTGACCAAGGAAAACATCAAGAGCGGTATTGACCAGCAAGCGGACCTTTTTTTGATAAAGCCCTTCTGTAAGCGGATAGATGGGTACAATAGACAGGGGCAGTCCATTGTCAATTTCAAAATCTCTGACATTAAGCTGAAGACCGGACTCAAAGGGATTGTATTCGACCCTGCCCGAAACAAAAAGCCTCATTCCATAACGAAAAAGTTTTGTAAGATAAGGCTGGTTGAACCAGACGGCTTTGATCTGCCCGGTACTGTCAGCCAGGGTTGCTTTTACAACAGCTATTTTTTGATGGCTATTTTTCGCGTCGATCTTGACTATTTCGCCGCGAACAAGCACCGAATGTCCGGCGTTGAGAGAAGCCATTGGGGTTGGATTGCTCCTGTCCTCATAGTCGCGCGGAAAAAAATAAAGAAGGTCTTCCACAGAAAGAATGTCAAGTTTTGAGAATATCCTGGCTAGCTTAGGCCCTACACCCTTTAAATACTGTACCGGGGTTTCTAGCGCGGTGGTCTTTGCCATAGTTGCATTTTAGCACAATTTTCCGTATAATATAAACATGAGCAGACAATGTTTTATTTGCAAAAAGAAGCCCAGCAGCGGTAACAAGGTCAGTCACTCTAACATAAAGACCAAGCGGCGCTGGAAGCCGAATTTACAGAGCATTCGCATAGTTATTAACGGCAAGGTCAAAAGAGAATCCGTCTGCACCAAGTGCATCAAGGCCGGGAAGATACAGAAAGCGACCAGTTAGCCTACTTCTGGTGCCTGAACCTTTCGGTCGCGATCTCATCCAGGAAAGCTATTTCGATCTTTTGCATGATCTTTTTATAATCTTCCAGTTTGTTCTCTTTATCTTTTTCTATTATCTTTTTGTCTTTCATTGAAGAGATAAGATGTTCTCTTTGTTCTTCCAGCCGGCGGCTGGCCTCGATGACTTTCTCCACCTGCTTGTCCAGGTCCTCTTTAACTATCCCAAGATGGGCATGACGGCGCAGCACCTCGGCAAAATCTTTGATGGGCCCCTTGCCGTAGACAGTCCTCAAACCTTCCTCTTCCCCTCTTTTCTTCCGTTTTATCTTGCCTTCCTGTTCTTTTTCTTTTTTGTATTCCCGGCTTTTTTCAGCGAATTTCTCCTGCTCTTTTTTTTCCCTTATCTCACGGACCTTCAGGACAGCGTCAAGATCGTATTTGAATTTTTTCCCCGGTTTTGATTTCGCCATGCGGTCCTCCTAGTAAAATATCTGGCAAAGACGGGAGACAGTATCCTCGTAAGGGACCTGTTCAAATGTCCCCTGTTTCAAGAACTCATTCACTTCATCTATCTTGGTAAGGGCGTAGTCGATCTTGGGATTGCTGCCCTTCACATAGGCGCCAATGTTTATCAGGTCCTCCGCCTCGGTATAGCGAGCCAGCACCTCTCTGAGCTTGGCCGCGGCCTGTTTGTGCTCGTCCTCGACCAGACTGGTCATAAGCCTTGAAACGCTGTGAGGGACATCGATAGCCGGATAATGGTTCCTGGCGGCCATGGCGCGGGAAAGCATGATATGACCGTCAAGGATCGAGCGCGATTGGTCGGCAATAGGCTCGTTGAAGTCATCGCCTTCGACCAGTACTGTGTAGAACGCGGTGATCGATCCAATTTCCGAGGTCCCGGACCTTTCCATAAGCTTTGGCAGCAAAGCAAAGACCGAAGGAGTATACCCCCGGGTGGTTGGCGGTTCGCCAGCGGCGAGCCCTACTTCCCTTTGCGCCATAGCAAAACGGGTCACCGAGTCCATCATCAAGACCACTTTTTTACCCTGGTCCCTGAAATATTCGGCCACCGCGGTAGCCACAAAAGCGGCTTTCATCCTGATAAGAGGCGGCTTATCCGAGGTAGCAACAACTACCACGGATTTTTTCATGCCCTCCTCACCCAGGGATTCCTCGATAAAATCCCTTACCTCACGGCCCCGTTCACCCACCAGCGCAATGACGTTTATATCCGCTTCGGTATTGCGCGCTATCATGCCCATGAGCGTTGATTTTCCAACACCCGAACCGGCAAAGATGCCAATTCGCTGACCCCTGCCGACAGTCAGCATACCGTCAAGCGCCCTGATACCACACCTTAGGACCTCGGTAACCCTTGGCCTTTTTACCGGGTCGGGAGGATCAGCATCAAGCGGCCTTTCTTCCTGTGCCAGGACTGGCCCTTTGCCATCTATGGGTTCCCCAAGCCCTCCCAGCACCCTGCCCAGGATATTTGGACCGATATTTACCATTAGGGGTTTACCCGCCGCGACAACACGAGAACCGGGAGAGATGCCCGTTGTAGAACCAAGAGGCATAAGAAGGACGCGGCCTTCCCTGAATCCAACAACCTCCGCGAAAGACGGTTTTTCTTCTTTTTCTATCTGAATGGTGCACAGATCGCCAACTGAGACGCCTTGCACCTGGGCTTCGACGATCAAACCCACGACTTGCACAACCTTACCAATGACTTTAACAAGGTCGGTTTGATCTATGGCGCGATGATATTTTTCAAAATCAATGCCTGTCATTCTTCTGCAGGGGTCTCTTCCGAGACCATTCGCTGAAGCGATTCCTCGAGAGTCCTTAACTTGGTGGAGATCCGAGCATCAACATACCCCAGATTGGTCTCGACCACACAGCCGCCGGGTTCTATGGTGCTGTCTTCAAGTATTGAGAAGCTTTTTACGCCATCCAAAATGCCGGCCAGCCTGTCCTTGTAGCGCTTAATGTATTCAGCGTCCTCACGATTGACCTTTACCATGACCTGTTCCCTGTCGGAAACCCGGTTGATGGCTTCCGATACAATATTCAGGCAGACATCTCTATGCAGCGACACCTCTGATCGGATTATCTGCTCCGCCGCCCTGATCGCCAGCCTTAATATCTCTGATTCCGCGTCCTTGATTATCTTTTTTCTTTCTTTTACCGATTCGTTGAGGGTCTCCAAAGCCTCCGCGATCTTTTACTCCGATTCCGCCCGTCCCTCCACCCTGCCTTCTTCAAAACCCTCCTGTCTGGCCCTCTGCTTGATATCCTGCGCTTCCCGGCGGGCGGCAGCAACAAGGTCTTCCGCGTAAGCGTTCTGATCATCCTGCTCCACTGGCACATCCGCGGCAAGATATTCTTCTTCTTTTATGGGAGCTTCTTCAGCGGGCCGGAATGAGACGCTTTTTTCTATAAGTATCTCTCCGCTGTCCTTTATTTTATCCCGTTTTATTAGTCCCATCAGGCAACCTTTCCCGCGAAATACTCTACGATCCTACCTTCCAGCACGCCGGTCATGGCATTTTCTTTGATCTCTTTAAGGATAAGTTCTACGTCTCCCCGCTGGCCCGGCAAATTGCTTAAAACTTCCTCTTTGACCTGATCGGGAAGCCTTTTGACCAGGAAAGCTATCATCTGCGGCCTTTCGAAAGAAAGAAGATAGGCCATTTTTTTGGGTGACGCGGACGCGATCACCCCGGGCGGACCTTCCGGCATGGTTTCTGCGATCGGCTGAGACTGTGCTTCCGCCGACTTCGCGGCAGCTATCCGCGCCTGCCTTTCCCCTCTGGGCAGAGCGAGAAATCCTTCGAATTCGCTAAAAACTTCCTGCAAAGCTTCGGGGGTTGGCGTTGGAAGATGATTAAGGCCTGCCGCGATAATGTCGGCAAGCTCGCCTGGAAGATATCTAAGGATAGCCGCGGAATTTTCCGGCCCCAGGATCGAGAGGAAAATGGTCGCCTTTTCTCTGCCGCTTAACTGCATCTATTTAACCTTCCTCTTCGGTAAGCCATTTTTTAAGCAACCCGGCGATCTTCTCGGGGTTTTGGGCGGCCATCTCCCTGACCTGCTCAATAGTCTGCGGTACCTCGGGGGCATTTCTGTCAATGACCAGTTCTCCCCGTTCCACTCCAAGCGGTATCTGCGATCCCCTGCGGCGCAAACCTCTTATAACTACGATCACAATAATCAATAGCGCCGCAATCGCCAGAACGATCTGCCAGTTCAGGAAAGAAAGCAGTCCCTTCTTCTTTTCGGTCGGGCTAACGACAATTTCTTCGGAAACTCCTTCTCTTATTACAGCCGTTGCGGCTTCGAATGGCACCTTCTTGATGGTTATTTTATCGCCGCGATTCTTGTTATAAGGAATAACCTCGGCAATAGTGGAATAGGTGTTTTTCTTGGTATCTTTTGAGAGCTCTACCTGGTCATCGACCAATACCATCACGGATATCTTTTGTATGGGTACGGCAAAGATACCGGAGTCGGTCCGAATATTTATTTTATTTATCCTCTGGCTGGTTTTGGGGGCTTCTCCAAGATTGACCATGACCCTTGTATTTACAGTGCCGGGAGGATAAAAGACGCTCAATAGGTCCTGTATTTTCTGCTGCAGCTGTTTTTCATACTGATCTTTTGCCTTTAATCGCATCAGGGCTTTTTCTTCCGCTGTAAGTTGAGTTGCCACGATCACCGCTTGCGGCTCCGGAGAGGCAATGTTCTCTTCCCTTGTGATCACCTCTTGATCCACCACAGACTCAATCTGCCTTTCGACAATGGTCTCTTTGACAGGCCTAAAAGGCCTGCTGGGCAAGGTTTGTGCGCCGGTCGAAAGGATATTGCCTGAGTCGTCAACCACCATCACGTTCTCGGGCAACAGGTTCTCGACACTGCTGGAAACCAGATGCACGATGCCGTTCACCTGTTCCTTGTTCAAAATAAAGCCGGGAAACGTCTTAATAAGTACCGAAGCAGTCACGGGAGCTTTGGTTACCTCAAACAACCTGTTCTCGGGCAAGACCACCTGGATGCGGGCATCTTCCACGCCTTCTATCCGGCGAATGGTACGCGAAAGCTCTCCGGAAATTGCTCGAATGAGCTGAATGCGCCGGTCAAAATCGGTGGTACCCATGCGCGTTTCGTCAAAAATCTCCCAGCCAACATCTCCGCCGGCCGGCAGATTTTTTTCTGCCAGGCCCAGCCGCGCGTCGTCAGATTTTTCTTTGGGCACAGCCACCGCGGAGCCTTTATCGCGCAATTCATATGGGATGCTTAGCTCTTTTAGCCTTGTCACAACATTGGCGGAATCTTTGAGGTCAAGATGGGAATAAATTACAGTATACCCGTTATCTTTTTTGGTCGAGGGTATACACCCCCTGAATGTAAAAACCAAAAAAAGGAAAGCCACCAGGACCACGATCCCAACCAATATTACCAGTATCCGGTTATTCAATAAGGGCCTACCCGCGGGCTCTGCCATTTTGACTCCTTAAATCTTTATATTTGCATCGAGGTTATTTCTTTAAAGGTCTGTACCGCGTTATTTACAACAGTAACCGTCATCTGCACCATAAGGTTGGCCTTGGATGTTTCCACCATGACTTTTTGAAGGTCAGCCTCTCCTGCCACATATTGTTCGATCAGCTGGTTGGCGTACGCTTCCTGCCTGCTTACCCCTTCAAGCGACTGGATTGCCTTGTCCAGAATATCCACAAAGGGACTGCGCGAAAGAAAAAGATCGTCCGAACTGTTTGCCGGTGTATTTTGAACAACACCCTGTTTTTCGGTGCTTTCGACAAAGTCCTCCTGAAGTATTTGCGCCAGCCTTATTCCCGGATCGATCGGTTGTACCATGTTTTATCACTCCTTATGGGTTCAGGGTCAGTGTATCCTGCAGCATTTTTTTGCTGGCATTAAAGACCGTGATATTGGCTTCGTAAAGTTTTGACACTTCCACCATATCCACCATTTCCCGGGAAAGATCGACATTGGGCAGTTCCACAAAACCATTGATATCGGCGTCCGGATGATCGGGCTTATATACCTTTTGGTACGGCGAGGTATCCCTGACAACTTCAGCCACCCTGACCCCACCGCCATATAGCTTTTCTTCCGCCGCCGCCAGCGCGTCCTGGAATGTTAAAGGCTTTTCCTCAAGAACCGCTACCTTTCGGGTATAGGGACCGCCATCTTCGGTCCGAGTGGTATTGGCATTGGCAATATTGGATGAGATAAGCTCCATTTGCAGGCGCTCAGCCTCGATCGCGGAAGAACTTATGTCCAATATCCTGTCAATACCCATAGATTATTTCCTCCCCTGTGAAATTATGGTCTTCATCAAGTTCACTTTTGAGCTCATGAGCTTGGCATAGGAAGAATACTTTACAGAGTTGTCGGCCAAAAGCGCCATTTCTTTTTCGATGCTCACATTTTCCTGATCGCGGCGCTTCACAGCCTTTTGTAAGACCTCGTCAAACTCAAGCGGTTCATAACCGGGCGTATTGGCATTGGCGATATTCTGGGCAATTACCGCCTGCCGCTCGACCGCGGTAGCCATGGCTTTTTCCAGTGATGAAAAAGACCTGTCTAACATAACGCCCTCCTAATGGTGCTTTAATTCCTTCTGCAAATATCTGACCGATTTGTCTATGATCCTGCACACTTTGGGCCTGGACAATTTAAGTTTTTTCGCAATGGTCTTCTGGTTAAGCCCCTGGTTATAAAAAAGGTCCATGACTTCCTGGTTCAACTCCGGTAGTCTCTTAAGTGACATCCTTATTTTTTCCCTCATTTCCTTGAACTCAAGAATGTCTACCGGACCCCGTTCCCCGGCCACGGTAACTTCGGTCTTGCTCCTGACGTCCTCGAGCGACAACAGATACATCAGCGCCGAGGCCGCCACTATTTTCTTGACCTTGTTGACCGCCTGTTTGAATTCTGACTCGGAAAGGTTCTTTTTCTCCAGAAGCTTTTCATCTTTTTTGAGCTTGCTCTTAACGACCTTTTTATAACCAAGCTGGGCCAGGTCCCGCACCATGACCTGCACCCGGTAAGGAACAGGGCTGTAGTTCTTCAGTCCGTCAAGTATCTCTCCCCTTATCCTGTACGAAGCATAGGTCTCAAACTTTACACCACGGTTGGGATCGAATCTCTCCCAGGCCTTGAGCAATCCAACTGCCCCATCCGATACCAGATCATCGTACTGAACATTGGGCGGCAATCCCTTGCCCGCCACCATGGAAGCAATGGAATGCACAAGCGGCATATACGCTTCAATGGCCTTGGGCAACACTCTTGGGCCAGAAACCGCTGACTTTTGACTTTTAGTTATTTTCTTTTTCATTAGCTACTGCATCGAACATCTTCATATTCCTGCGAGCCAGTGTTTCTGCTAGTTTATCAAGCATAAGCTCATTATTCAAGCTGCTTGGAAAAATCCTTTCTTCCTCCTCTAATATTGAGTTTTGAGAATCATAGGCCTGGCGGAGTATCTCTTTGTAAAAGATCCTGGCAAACTCTTGTTTTACTTCATCCGCGCTTTTAAATTCCTTTGACGCGGCATGCTCTGCCATGTAATTGGCAATGGCGGAATATCCGCTTATGTTGTCAAGCATGCTATATTATCTCCAGTTCTGCCTTTAAGGCCCCCGCCTTTTTAAGCGCCTGCAGGATAGAAACAATATCTTTGGGCGATGCCTTTACGGCATTTAGCGCAGTCACCAGCTGTCTCAAGGTGGCGGAACGCGCCACCCGGACAAGTTTGTTGCCAGAGTTGTTGTCCACCGTGGCTTTAGTCGAGGTCCTAAGAGATGCCACATCGTCAACCCCGCCCTCGCTGTACATATCAACAGCGCCTACCATAACACTCAACCCTCCAAAGGTAACGGCCGCCTCGGCCAGTCTTACATTCTCGCCAATGACCACCGTGCCGGTCCTTTCGTTGATAACGACTTTGGCTGCCGAATCGGGAACAAGTGAGACATTTTCAACGCGAGCAAGGGTCTTTACCAGGTTCACCCCATCAAATGCCACCCTGACAGTTCCGGCATCTTCCGCCGTAGCCATGAAGCCCGCCTTCTCAATGGCCGCCGCCATGCGGTACGCAGTCGTAAAATCCGGCTCGTCAAGGACAATGGTAATGGCATCGGCCAGCATTGTAACGGGGACTTCTTTTTCGACCAGAGCCCCGCCCGGTATGTGGCCGGAAGTGGCACGGTCAACGCGTATGGGGGCCATATTGGTAAGCAGGGCGTCTTCCGAAACAAGTATCTTTCCCTGGGCAACCGCGTAGACCTGTCCGTCGGCCCCGAGCAAAGGGGTCAAAAGCAGAGTGCCGCCTTTCAGGCTGGTCGCGTCCCCCATTGAGGAAACAATAACATCGATCTTCTGCCCGGACTTAAGGAACGGAGGGAGATTGCAGGTAACCATTACCGCGGCCACGTTGCGGGAGCTGAAATCAAGCTGGGGAACTACGCCCATTTTTGAAAGCAGATTGATCAACGCCTGTTTTGTAAAACCCGTCTGTTTAGAATCGCCGGAATTGCGAAGTCCAACCACCAGGCCAAAGCCCATAAGCTGGTTCTCGCGCGCCTGCAGGACATGGGCAATGTCCTTTACCCTGACCGGAGGTGAAGCCGCGGTTGCCGCTGACGACAGAAGCAAAATAAAACCTAATAGTATCAGGACGATCTTTTTCATGTTTATTCTCCTAAAATATCCAGTTCAGGAACCTGGTGATCCAGCCGGGAGATTCCGCTTCCTGCACTGCCCCATAACCAACGATCGACACATCCGCATCAGCCACCTGCGAAGAGTCGACAGTGTTGGCAATAGAAATATCTTTTGAGCGCACCATTCCTTTGATCGAGATTATCTGTTCTTCATCGTTGACCATGACCTTGTGCTTGCCCTCGATAACAATGTTGCCGTTCTCAAGCACTTCAATCACACTGGTCGCTATCTTGGCGCTTATATCGGAAAGCCGCTCTGTCTTTCCAGAACCAGTATATTTGTTGCTCCAGTTGGCCGAGGCCGAATTGTCGCCCCCGATCAAAGGATTGAGCGCGGCAATAGTGTGGGAAAGCTTGGCGCCAAAATCATCTTTTATATCTGTCTTTGTGTTGGCCGAGCTTTTGGCGGAAGTATTCTCTTCAACGATCACCGTAATAATATCCCCGACACTGTAGGATTTGTCGGTCGTATAGGGTGAAGATGATTTTTCGTTCCACACCGAATCCGCGAAAGAACAAGAACTGATCAGCATAACAAGTAGAAACCCTGCGGCCAAACACCGGCGTTCACGATATAAATAGCTCCACAATTTATCATTCATAATTTTTAATTTATAATTATTTATCATATTCTCACCTCCACCTCTCCCGAAGAAATAACGGTTGCTTCAAGATAGGATTTAACGTCTTCCCTTTTAACTTTTATTCTATCACCGATCTTACCTTCTTCCATAGCCCTGCCAGACGCGACCACCCTGACTCCAGGGGATTCGACAATTATCTTTACCGTATCTCCCCTGGCCACGTCCGGCAGTGTCCTGACCATCCAGTCAAAAATAGCCGCACCCTCTCTTATTAAATATTGCGCGACCTGGCCCGAAACCTTTTCCTCATCCGTAAAATAGTTGGATGGGACCATTGATATCTCCCTTTCTTCCAGCCTGACATTGGTTGAAGATAAAGGGTCCCCTTTCATGATCTTCTGGGAAGAGACAAGAATGTCCTTATAGACATTTGCCTTGACGAACAGGTTGATCCGGTCCTGTTCAATACCATCAACAAAGATCGAGATCGGGAGTATGGCCCTGGGAGTAATATTGGGCGCTTGATAGTTCTTTGCCACATTGAAATACATATTGTCGGCTTTCTTGGACTCAAGCCTTTCAAAGGTTTCTTTGGCATATGGGAATTCGATCTCAATGCGGCAACCCGACCATTCGGACCGGTGCGCGGTAAGATAATATTTAACGGCCTCCGCCATTTGCTCCCGCACAGAAGCAGAAGCAATCGTTGTTATTGCCAGAATAAATATTATTACAAAAAAGTTTCTAGCTTTGCTCATTATGATTTCATTCGTTCAAGTGAAGTAAGCATGCCATCATAGCTCTGGACCGCCTTGGTAATGGTGTCAAATACCCTTTGCACCATGACCATGCGCATCATTTCCGAGATGACATCAACATTCGACTGCTCCAGCGAATACTGCGCCAGAGTGCCATAGCCTTCGTCGCCCGCGTTACCTTCGATAGGTCCCCCGCTGGCCTCGGTCTCGGAATAAAGATTTTGGCCAAGGCTCTTCAAGCCCTCCCTGTTGGGGAACCTTACAAGCGATATCTGGCCTATTTCTTCCTGGTCAAGCGACCCGTTGACGCCAACAAATATTGTGCCGTTCTGGCTGATGGTGACCGAGGTGACCCCATCCGGAAAGACTATGCGAGGAGAAACGATATGCCCGTTGGGGTCAACAAGATTGCCGTCGTTGTCAACATGCAGATTGCCCGCCCTGCCATATGCCAGCGAGCCGTCAGGCATTTCGAATTGGAGGAACCCTTCCCCCTGAATGGCAAGGTCAAGCGGGCTGTCAGTACTTTCGATAGTACCCTGAGTAAAATCCTTGGGGGTGGCGGCTATTCTGACGCCTGTCCCAAACTCGGGCGTTGTCTGCACCCCGTGGGACTGCATGGCCTCATCGAGCACATCCTTAAAAGATTTTTCGACATAAAAAAGAGACTCCATTTCCGTATTTCCCTTTTTAAACCCCACAGTGCTCGCGTTAGCCAGGTTATCGGTAATGGTCAAAAGCTTATCCTGAAAAGCTGACAGACCGGTAGCAGCGACATAGAACGGCTGAAACATAAATACTCCTCCTTATTGTACCTGACCCATTTGGATCGCGCGGGCAAGCCCCTGGTCCCTGACCGTAACAATCTTTGTGTTAAGATTGTAGACCCTCTCAAGGGTCATAAGGTCCATCATTTGATCGACAATGTCAGCGTTGGACGATTCAATATAACCCTGTACCACGCGTGGAGATTCTATGTAAACGGGATACATTGAATAGTCGGGATCCTTGAAGATGGAGCCGTTCACGGATTGCAGGTTTTCCGGGTTCTCAAACTTTACCACCTGTATGCGGTCCACCAGGGCTTCGTTGGCGCGAATTTCCCCGCTTTGACTTACTTCGATGCTGTCACCTGGATTGACCATAATGGGACCGTTTGTCCCGAGCAAGGGATAGCCGCCTACAGAGGTGACCAGGCGTCCATCCCGATCAACGGTGAACCTGCCATCCCGGGTATAGCCTTCCCCCCACTGGCACTGAATGACGAAAAACCCTTCCGCGCCAAGAGCAAGATCGGTGGGACTGCCGGTCCTGACCAGCGCGCCCTGCGTGAAAGAATAGTGTGTGCCGTCAATCTGCGGTATTTCGGAGCTTTCCAGCCGGTTCATGGCATTTTGGAGTTCGGTGGGGAAAGAGCGGATGACCACATCGTGTTGTTTAAAGCCCGGGGTTTCGGAATTTACCATACGGTCCATGAGGGCTTTGACTTTTTCATCGGTTGTTTCAAGGCCTGCTTTGCCTATATTGAATATTGGGTCGGATGCCACAATATTTCCTCCATTAAGCGACAATTTTGGTTAAAATATTATAGCACTTAACAGGCAAAGTGCAACCGGACAAATATTCCATCGGTGACAGGTCATCGAAACTTGCGTCTAGCGTTTTTTTTCTTTGGCTTCTTCGCTTATTTTTCGCACCAGTTTTTCTTTTTTCTCGGCCATGCGGTCCAGCTGGAAAACAAAGAACAGCACCTCGGCTACCAGCATATACAGCTCGGCAGGTATTTCGGTATCTATCTCAAGCTTACCCAAAAGTTTTGCCAGTTCGGGATCTTCGTAAAGAGGTATCTTGTTGTCTTCGGCAATGCGAAGTATCTCGTCTGCCACGGGCCCGCGGCCGGACGCCAGTATCAAAGGCGCTTTGTCTTTTTCAACATCATAGCGCATGGCGATGGCCGTGCGTTTTTTTAGCTCTTCTCTGTCTGGTTCTGCCAACTCATGCCTCCAAGTCGATCTTTTTGAGCTGTTCTTCAAGCCTGGGCAATAATGGTATCAAGTAAGGCTTGATGGAACACATTGCCGGATCTACCTTGACCTGATATCCTGACACAACAAAATTCTTTTCCGTCATCTTTTTTTGCAGCGCCGCGAACTCTTTCGAAATAATAGCCCTGGCATCGTCACCATAATCTTTGGAGTCAAAAACGAAAACAAGATAGACCCTTTTCCCTTTAATAATTATGTTGCAGACCATTTTGCCCAGGTTCTCTGTGCCAAGAGAGATTATCACATTTGTATTCTCTCTATCGACCAGGTCCTTTGACTCTTTGTTGCTGTCGCGCTTTATCACAATTTCCAGGTCCCTTTTTGAGCCTTCGGAGAGATTGGGGATCTGTTCGTAAAGATAGTTGACCTCTTCGCTCTTGCCTTTCTGGGAAAGTATGGCCTGGGCGATCATATTGTCCATGGCGGAACTTAATTGCCGGAGGGTTTGCATAAGGCTGGATTGAAGCATCTGGGATTCAGCAGAATCTCCCGACTTGACCTGTCCCTGTGCGCCTTCCAGTATAGCTTTCATTCCCCGCAAGGAATTCATAAGGTCCTTGAACCCAAGAGAATTATCACCGGTGAACTGGGATTTTCTACCCAGATCCTGGACCATGCTGTCAAATTGCGTGAGCAAAGCACCCAGCTGACCGACCAGATTGGCATCCATAAGCCCCTGAGAAATTCCCAGAGCGGTTCCCAGATTGGCCATAGCCTGCTGAACATTGGCAAGTTGAGCGGACAATTGAGGGTTTTGCGCGATAAAGTTAGAAAGGACATCAAGGGCCTTGGGTGAATCAATATTCTTCATGGAAAGCAGAACAGCGGCTTCTTGGGTGCTCATGCTCTTGTCAGTGCCTTCCAGCATGGTAAGAACATTTACAAAGTTGCCGCGGGAAAGCTCCATGCCGTATTTAAGCATTATTGACGCCAATTTAACATTCGCAGTAGTGTCCGGGATCTGTATCTTAACAAGATGGTTCTTTAGGTCGGCCTCTGTAAGCGCGCGCGCAATGGCTGGAGCTGTTTGTGCGGGAGATGCCGGAGCTCCCGGTCCAGTAACGGTCGTTCCTGTCACTCCACTGGGGCCAAC
>JAHJBW010000156.1 GCA_018813405.1 Candidatus Margulisiibacteriota bacterium
CGTTAATACTATTACTCATCCCGATTATCGCGGCTGGGGTATCTTTTTTGTCCTGGCGGCAGAAGCATATCGTGACCGTTCAAACAATCATCTTGATGTGATATTTGGCATCCCGAACACTAAAAACTATTTAAATACTCTTAACGCGGGCTTTAAGAACATTGAATGTCTTCCTATCTTTGTCAAGATCAACCGCACTCCAAAATCGCTCTTTGAACCCCTGAAGAAAAAAGTGCCTTTCCTGGGCAATTTATTGTCCTTGCCATTTTTGAATTTTTTTTGGAAGATCATCTTTTTCGCTTTTCCATTTTTTTCTCGCGGAAAAATAAAAATAAAAGAGATCGGCTGTGCTGATAAAAGGTTCGATCTCCTGTGGGAAAAGGTCGCGGACAGGCACAAGAACATCTGCATACGCGACAGAGAGTATGTGTCCTGGCGGTTTTTTAAAAACCCCAACGTGGAATATGTTGTACTGACGGCAGAAAGGGATGGCGGTGAGCTGAAGGGTTATGTTGTCCTGCTCGAGACCTATAGAGGCGTTGACAAAATAGGGGTCATAGTGGATATTTTGGCCGAGGACGACAACATCTACAGTCGGCTTATCAAGGCTTCGCTGAAATATTTCAAGATGACTAAAGTTGCCTATGTAATGGCGCTTTCCAATAAGTTCTCAAAGAACAATGTCATTTATAACGAGTTTGGTTTCAGAATGTTCCCGCCCAAGCTTCAAAGGAGCCCTGTCAGGTTCATGTTCATGAAGTTCTCTGATGAAATGGATGAATCGGCGATATTGAACCTGGAAGACTGGTATTTAACTTTTGCGGATTTCGATCTTTATTAATGGCTGGGGACCCGTATGTCATGAAGAATAAAAAAACAATATATTTTTCCCTGGCCTGTGATGTTGATCCGGACATTGATTCGATCGATGCCTCTAAAGAATATTGGTGGGGCATTGCCAGTGGTATTCCTCTTTTGAGGAAAGCCTTGCGCATTCCCATGACCTGGCTGCTCCGCGCGGACAGGATGATAACAGAGGTATATTCTGATCCCGCCTATTGTTTCAAGCGGTTTCAAAAGCTGTGGGAAGAAGAGGCCAAAACTTTTAAGAGCGAGATAGGCTGGCATCCCCATCTTTTCAGGTTTGATGGGACAAATTCAAAATGGCTGCCGTATCTTGGCAAAGATGATGATCTTGAAACGCTCTCAGCCTCTCTTGATGCTCTAAGACAGCAGGCGGATGTGGTTTCTGTAAGGACTGGTTGGGAATATCAATCAAACTCCCTCATGAAACTGTTCGATCAAAAAGGCATACTTGTCGAAGCCTCAGCTACACCGGGCAGCCTTCAAGCAGGGGACTGGTCTCATGACTGGAGAGGAACTCCAAGAATGCCATATCATCCATCCAGGAGCGATTATCGCTGTCCCGCGGCTTCCCGGGAAGATGCCCTCAAACTTGTCGAGATCCCCATGCTGGCCAGAAGGCTTTCCCCCTTGCTCAGGACAGCACGTTTTGCCTTAAGGGCCAAACGAGGGGTTTTTGACTGGCCGAGTTCTGCCTGGCAGGGCGCCATTATCACAAAGGACCCCAGGTGTTTTGACCAGGCCGTTGAACAAACAATCAGGGAAGGCTCCCGCGTAATAGCTGCTTACTGCCATTGCAGTGAATTTCTTGAGCCCGAAAACCTGAAAAACATCATGATCAACATGGAAAGCCTCTTCTCTTTTGCCGATCATCTGGGTTATTCGGTCACGACAACGACCCTGGCTGGCCTTGGGTCGCTTCTAAGATCATCAGATACGGAGCTTATCAAATGCGCATAGGTATAATAGCGGTCTCACTGCTTTCGGGTGGGGGTGTGAATAATTTTCTAAATGAGATCGAAGCTGTCATGGCACTGGACAAGACGAACGATTACTATGTCTTCTTGTCTCGTGAACAGGCAGATATGGCTTCCAGGCTTCCCGGCCGCGCCAGCATAGTTTTTGTTTATTTGCCGTCTAACGTTTTTCTTAGGACACTGGCGACACAGGTCATGCTTCCATGGTGCGTTAGAAAGAACAAAATAGATATGCTTTACTGTCTGGGAAATATCTCTCTGTTGTTTTCGGGGATAAAAAGCGTTGTTTTGGTGCAAAACGCCAATCCCTTTTCGCGCGTAAGAAAATGGTCCAGATCATTCCGGATAAAACTGTTCTTGAACTCAGTGCTGACCCTGCTTTCTGCCAAAAGGTCAGACAGGGTGGTGTATGTTTCGCAAAATTCAAAAAAGCTTTTCGATCGCTTAATGGGCCTTGATGGAAAAAAATCCAGGGTCGTTACTCATAGCTGGTCCCCGGGCAAAAAGGGCCCGGCGCAAGCGATCTCTTTGCCGTCCCGCTACATACTGTCGGTCGGTTCCATACTGCCATACCGCAACCTTGAAGTCATTATGCGGGCCTTTGACAGGCTGGTAAGCGTCTACGATTATGACGGCAAGCTTTTGATAGCCGGCGCGCCGGTTGATATAGGGTACTATAATAGGTTAAAATTACTAAAGGGGTTCCTTCGTCATGGGGAAAGGGTTATCTTCCTTGGCAGTCTAAAGCATGAAACGGTCCTGGACCACTATCAGGGAGCTGACATGTTTGTTTTTTCTTCCCTCGAAGAGACTTTTGGCATTCCTCTTTTAGAGGCGATGGGAAGTGGTACTCCAGTGCTGGCCTCTAATGCCGGCGATGGATATTTCAACCCGGCCGGTGAGATATGTGGGGATGCGGCGGTCTACTTTGATCCCTTGTCTTCAGAGGACCTGTGCGCAAAAATGCTGCTTGTGCTGGAAAACGCAGAGCTTCGCCAAAGGCTTAGGAAAATGGGTTTGGAGAGGGTGAAATATTTTAAAAGCTCGGATTCGGCGCATAAGCTGATCGGAGTATTTAATGAGGTAATGGCTAGATGAAACAACTGATCCAGAACTATAAAAGCGGTGAGATACAACTGGTGGAATTGCCCGATCCACTCGGGAGATCAGGCGGAGTGATCTTAAGGACCAGAGCCTCTGTGGTAAGCGTCGGAACAGAGA
>JAHJBW010000157.1 GCA_018813405.1 Candidatus Margulisiibacteriota bacterium
CCAAAGATGTTTTCAGGTTAAAACGCCTTCTCAAGAAATATGGTTCTCACGCGCATGTCATTGCCAAGATCGAAAAACCCCAGGCCATCGAAAGCCTGGACGAGATAATACTGGCTTCTGACGGCGTAATGATCGCGCGCGGCGACCTGGGCATTGAGATGTCCATTGAAAAGGTGCCTTTTATCCAGAAAGACATCATTGAAAAATGCAAAGCCGCGGGCAAGCCGGTGATAGTGGCCACCCAGATGCTGGAATCGATGATAAAGGAACCAATCCCTACCAGAGCTGAAGTGTCCGATGTTGCCAACGCCGTGCTTGATGGTACCGACGCCATAATGCTGTCGGGCGAAACGGCCAAGGGACAATTCCCGGTCGAGGCCTTTCTTGAGATGAGCAAGATCGCGGAGGAAGCCGAGAAACAAGCTTTTTCCAGCCAGGCATCTGACAAGGTTGTCCTGGCCAAAAGAATGATCCAGCAGGCTGTGGGGCATGCCGCCTGTCATCTGGCCAAGGATGTTTTTGCCAAGGCCATAGTAACCTTTACCGATTCAGGGTCTTCTGCGCTTACTATCTCCAAATTCCGTCCCACCCACAGGATATTTGGAATAACACCTTCTATCAATACACTTAGAAGACTAAGGTTATATTATGGTGTTTGCCCCCTGATGATAGAAAAAGTAAGGCATACCGATGACATGATCGTTAAATCCGAAAAAGCCCTTCTATCCACCGGGCAGGTTTTCAAGGGAGACCTGCTGGTCATTGTGGCTGGAGTACCCACCGGCAAGCCCGGTACCACCAACCTCATAAAGGCCCACAGGTTGGGCGAATACAAAACGCTGGAGTTCAGAAAATAACCTCACTTTTCTTCTTTCTCCACTGAAATTATTGCCAATAATTTTCGATAATAGGTTATATCAGGAGCGGTCAACATGGGCATAACTATCAATTCACAGGTCATAAGATCAGTCAACCAGTACAGAAGGCATGGCCTTTGCCTTTCGATGTTCGGCTGTTTTGAGAGAATGTTCGGGACCTTGGACCCGCAAGCCAGGCGAGCCGTTCGTTCCGCTTTCCTCTCCCTCCATAATGACCGGCTGCATGATGCCGCAAGCCTGGCCCTGGATTTTTTGGTCAATTTAGACAAGCATAAGGTATTTACGCCAAAAACATGGTATTCACCGGAAACCCTTGCAAAAGAACTGGTCGAGATCACCCGCCTGCTTTCCCAGCGAAATGAGCAGCTTTCCCCGGAAGAACATTATAAGGCTGCTGCTGAGCTTTTTGAAGAAATTTTGAACAAAAATATTGAAAGATTCGAAAGGCAGGAAAGCGCGTTGCAAAGCCGCTTGGACGGGCATTTGCTCCGACAGCTTCACATATATCACTCGGAAGCCGAAAATGTTTTACCGGCAGATATTAATGATCCCGTATTGGATCACCGCCGGATTATGATAGATGGCCTGCCTGCGGATTTGCGAAAAGCCTTTGAACTTGTGCCGCATTCTGAGTTTAACAGTTTTGTGAACGCATACACGGCGCTTGATAAGTTGAGCCTGCCTGGACGAGAGGAAATCCTGCGCTGGATAATTGAAAAGCCCAAAAGGGCGAGCAACATCGCAAAACAAACTATTCTATTGTCAAAGTTGCTTAAGGAAGAAAGTGGTGATCCTATAATAGGCATCAAAGATAAATATCCGATACGCCAGAGCGGGACCATACTGGCCTTCAGGACTGTTTCGAGAAACGGAGTGTTCCCTTTTACCGACAGATTTGTCAGGTTGTTGAAGCAATTGGCGGAAAGAAAGTGCAGGATGGAATTTCATTTTGTGGGACGAGAGGTTGACCAGGAGCTACTTGATGCGATATCCCGGAACAAAAAGGACGCTGTCGTTTTCAGGCATGATACGGAGGACGACCCTTCACCTGAAATTTTAAGCTCCAGCCGCTGTCCCATTGAAAATAATTATGAGGATGAGATTGATACGATCGTTTTTTCAGTGGAAGAAGCTGAAATTTTTGGAAGGATCCCCAAACAATTCGCGAACGCGCTTCTCAGGAAGATCAGTGGAAAAAACCTTTTACATATATTTTTGAAATGTGTCGATAATCTCAGGTTGCAGAACGGACTAACGAACATCCTGGTCCAAATGGGGACAGCCCCAACAGAAAGTTGTTTCTCCGGCTATTTAAATGAGGTAATGCGTTTGGGGCTGCTCTCACAACGACCGGAATATCAGGATGATCCATTTGTCATCAGATATGATTTTGGCAATTTCAGGCATAAAAAAATCAAATTTGATGCTTATTGCGAAAAAACCGGCAAGGTCCTGGAATTAAAATATGCAAGTAAAGGAGATTTAGGAGAAAGCGCCAGATCACAGGCGATCAGATATGCCGAGGTGCTTTCGGCAGGGAGAATAAACGCGGTCGAGTATCATATTACCTGTCCTGCGAACGACAGCAGGAATGGAAAACTTGAAGAAAGCCTCGCATTTTTGATCAGTACGATCCCCGGTGTGAATATTATCATTTACAATGATCTTGCGGATATAGAGGGCATTCGGGTTGATACGAACAGATATGGAAAATGGGAAATGAGACGCAACAGGTTGCACTTTGTTTCTCGTGAAAAGCAAGCTTTGATCAGCATGAACGCGCAGGAGGAGCGCGAAATGCATGAAGCCGAACTTGATGGTGTATTTGAGGAGTTTTGCGGATATTATCCGAATGTTGATGATAATTTAACCTATGATGAGCATTGGGAGGCAATGCTGGTTATCCCGAAGGGTATGCGTCAAATGATCAAAGCCTTCGACGGGCCGGAACGCGCCCTTGATTTTTTATGGGCCGTGTATCTTTTGAAAGACCTCGAAGGTTTGAATGAGTTTTTACGCCGTTTTTATCAAGCATTTGGCCAGGAAGATACCACAAATATCCCGATCATTGCTGCTCGCCTTATCAAGTTGGGACATCTAATAGAATTACATGATTTTGCTCAGGACCCTTTTGATCTTGGAAAGCCGAATGGGAATGATTTCCAGGCCATCAGAGCAAACAGCCGCACTGGCATAGTCATTGAGTTTATCGGCAGGATCGGGTTGAAAGATTATAAGGCAAGGGCATTGGAATGCGGCAGGGCGTTGAAAGCGGGGGAAGTATCAGAAGTTGAATATCATATTATTTCGCGGCAGACTATCCCTCAAGATGTGTTAAATAATATTGCCAGCTTCATACCATCGGTCAGGATAATCCATTATACAAATATGGCAGATATAAATGGATCGCGCATTGACCCTGCCCGTCTGTCGGCCAAAGGGACGGGTATTGAAGATGGGATTCTGAAGAATGTGATCAAAGAAAATCTAGCGTCCTGTCCTGCGACAATAAGATTAAAAGAAATATTTGACTTGAGATTTGGAGAACCGGATTTTGAGAAAGATGCAAAAAAGAAAGCCCTTGATTTGTGGGAAGAATTGACTGACTTTGAGGAGGGACTGCCGGTCTCTGAAGCTATCAGAATCCTACAAAGCAGGCTTGAGGAGTTCGATGGAGAAAGTTTTGATCATGTTTTGAACTCGCATTATTTAGAGGAAATGCGTGTAACTTTTGAAACGGCAATTGCGTTGATCAGCCTGACCAGAAAATTCCTTAAACTTAGAAGCAAATATCCCGACAGGGCTGAAAAACTCGCAAATATTTTTGCGAAATGGAGGGGTATTAAACTTGCCGCAATAATAAAAGCCGAGAGGTCTATCGAAAAGGAATTATCGCATCCCGAGAGACCAAAAAGTGAGATCAATACGGTCGCTTGGGACCATTTTGCCGGCGGCCGGCTTTTGGGAGTAAGCTTGAAAGGCAGAACAAAGTTAAGGCAAATATACAAAAATTGCAGGATCCCGCATTTTCGATCCCTTATTGATGAAAAAATTATGCCAGTTTTACAAAAACTCATATCAGAGGAATGTCAGGAAGCCAGAGAACTACAGAAAAGGCTCATAGAACTTAAACCGAAGATACTTGCAAGTGATATGGCAGCCACTCGTGATTTAAGGGAATTGAACAAGATCATTTCTGATGCATATGATTTGTTGAGCAAATAATTATTCCCCCTGTGCGGGCATAATGTAGCGGGTGGACCGTCCTAATCCTTGAGAGATGATCATTCCTTTTTCAACCAACATGGTGAGCTCGATGTGAGCAGTTTTGTGTGATACCCCAAAAGCCTGTCTGAACTCTCTGTTGGTTATGGAGCCGTGCTCGGCAGTGAATTGCAACGATCTCTTTTGCCTTTTGTTAAGCCCTTTGCCGCTCCAGGGCGTTTTTATCGTCTGTTCTTCGTTTTCTTTCGCCGGG
>JAHJBW010000158.1 GCA_018813405.1 Candidatus Margulisiibacteriota bacterium
ATAATTCTGGAAGAAAAGCAGATAATGTCGGGGTTTGAAGAAAAGCTGGGACATTTGTCGCAATTGCTTGAACGGTCCCGTATTGACGAATACACCTCCATGATCAGGCGTCCCTGGAGGTTCTTTTTCTTCAGTTTTATCGCGGGTCTGGTCAGAGGGCTGGGATTTGCCATTGGAATGACCATCATTTTCGCGATACTGGTCTATTTTCTTACCAAGGTTTTGGCAGGAATAATAAACATGCCGGTGATAGGCTCTTATGTGGGCGAACTGGTGAAATATGTTGAGCAATATATTAACCAGGCCCCCGCGATAAAGTGAAGCGTCCCTTCTTCTATCTAATTGTTCTCGCGATCATTCTTTTGGACCAAACCTTTAAGGCGCTGATAAATAGCAAAATGTTCCCGGGTCAAACCATCCCGGTGCTAAAAAACTTCTTTCATCTTACATATGTGCAAAATACCGGCGCGGCTTTTGGCATACTTGCTGGAAAACAGTGGTTCCTGGTCCTGGTGGTGATGCTGGTGATCTTGTTCATCATGTATTTCCACTTCAGGCTGTCAGAGTTTGATCCTTTGCAACTACCAATGGCGTTCATACTCGGAGGCAGTTTGGGCAATCTTATTGACAGGCTAAGGCTGTTTTTTGTAGTGGACTATCTGGATCTTCGCGTCTGGCCGGTCTTTAATTTTGCTGATGTGATGATAAACCTGGGAGTTTTGCTTATTGTGGTGAACGTGCTTTTCAGGCATCGAAGGGGGGAATAAAGATGTATCCGATACTATTAAATATTGGCCCGGTAACGATATATTCATATGGGTTGATGATCGCGCTGGCCTTTGCGGCGGGAATTCTTATCGCGATCAAGGCGGCAAAAAGGGAAGGGGTCTCTACGGAGGCTGTGCTTGATATTACCCTGGCGGTAATAATTTCTGCCATTGTTGGCGCCAGGATATTCTATATTATAGAATTCTGGCGTGATTTTTCCGTAGACCCATTAAGCATGTTCATGGTCTGGCACGGCGGCCTGGTATTTTATGGCGGCCTGTTGTTCGCCATAGTGGCGGTGATCATTGCTTCTAGAATAAAAAATATCTTATTGTGGAAGACGCTTGATATCGCGGCGCCGGCCGCGGCCCTGGGGTACGCTATTGGCAGGATAGGCTGCTTCTTGAACGGGTGTTGTTATGGGGTGATATGCGACCTGCCCTGGGCGGTCAAATTCCCGGAGCTGTTGGGCCGCAGGCATCCGACCCAGATATATGCTTCTATTTGCGGCCTTCTTATTTTTGCTGTCCTGATGTATCTGGGCAAACGCAAGATGTTTAATGGGCAGGTCTTTTTGGCAGGAGTTTTCCTTTATTCCATCTACAGGTTTAACATTGAATTCATCAGGGTTAATATGAAGTATGCCGGTCTGTCCGGATCACAGTGGGTTTCTATCCTCATGTTCGTCTTTTCCATCGTCACTTACATTATACTATATAAGAACTCCAAAAAAATATGAAGTACACGATCTCAAAGGATGAAGCCGGGAAAAGACTGGATATTGTGATCCCTAAAATGAACGAGTTTCTGACCCGGTCGCATGTCAAAAGGCTGATCGACGAGGGACATGTTCTGGTTAATGGAGAGCAAGTAAAGGCCAGTCACAAGACAAAAGAGGGTGACCTGGTGGAGGTGACGATTCCCGCTGATCTGTCTTCCGAGGTAAAAGCCGAGAATATCCCGCTAGATATTGTTTATGAGGACGATGATATCATAGTTGTGAACAAACCCAGAGGTATGGTGTCGCATCCCGCGCCCGGCAATTACGGTCATACCCTGGCAAACGCGCTTAAATATCATAACCATGGCTTGCCCGTGTATCTGGCGCACCGTCTGGACAAGGACACATCGGGGTTGATTCTGGCTGCCAGGAGCGAGGCAGTACGTTTCACGCTGGCAAGGCAGTTCAAAGAACGTTCTGTCTCCAAAAAATATATCGCCCTTGTTCACGGGGTGATGAAACAGGATGCCGGTTCCATCGAAGCCAACATCGGCCGCAACCCAAAGAACCGGCAGAAGATGACGGTGCTACAATCGTCACCCACCAAAAAATCCCGTTATGCCCTTACATTATATAAAGTGCTGAAAAGATACAAGAAATACACACTGGTAGAGCTTGACCTTAAGACCGGCCGTACCCATCAGATAAGGGTACATCTTACTCATATCGGACATCCCCTGGTGGGAGACCAGACTTATGGCAAGAGGTCAGATGAACTGGGATTGAAAGGCCAATTCCTCCACGCTGGCAAGATTGTATTTTCGCATCCGGTAACTAAAAAGCTTGTGAAATTTGAAACGGATTTGCCAGAGGATTTAGAAAAAGTCCTAAAGATGTTATAATTACATCATGAAGCTGCTCGCAATTGATGTCGGCAATACCAGCACGACTTTTGGGGTATTTGAAGGCAAGGACCTGGCTCTGAAGAAAAAGTGGGATGTTGAAACCATACTGCTCCCGGCCTATCTTACGAAAAAAGGGTTTTCCGATAAGATTTTCGTTATTGTTTCGTCTGTTGTGCCGGACATAAACCGTTTCATAAGAAAAAAATTCAAAAAGCCCATCTTCATCCTGCCCGATAAAGTGCCGGGTATCACGCTAAAGGTCAAAAAGCCCGCTGAAGTAGGCGCTGACAGGGTAGTGAACGCCCTTGCCGCCCGCAATATGTTCGGAGGGAATTTGATAGTTATCGACTTTGGGTCGGCCACTACCTTTGATATTGTCTCTGAGAGCGGCGAATACCAGGGTGGCGCTATCGCGCCCGGCATTGGTTTTGGCCGTGACATCCTGCATGAACGGACAGCGCAATTGCCGCTGGTAAAAGTGATGGAACCCAAAAGCGTGATCGGCAAGGATACGCATGAAGCCATACTTTCCGGCCTTATCTACGGCTATGCTTCGCTGGTGGACGGCATGATCACCCGGATTTTGACTGAAACAGGCAAGCCTGCTCGCGTCGTGGCGACGGGCGGTTTTGCCAGGCTTATCAAGAAATATTCCTCTAAAATTGATAT
>JAHJBW010000159.1 GCA_018813405.1 Candidatus Margulisiibacteriota bacterium
TAATATCAAAAAAGCCTTTACTCACCGTTTCAGTCCGAATATCACGCAAATTGACCCCAATCAATTGGCCTGCAATTGGACCAACATTTCCCCTCACCCGAAACCTCCCTGTGACCCCTTGAAAACTGACAATGAGAACCCCATTTTTTACGTTCAATACTTTCCCCTGATAATTTCTATCT
Organism: Candidatus Margulisiibacteriota bacterium; assembly: GCA_018813405.1. Classification (GTDB taxonomy): domain Bacteria; phylum Margulisbacteria; class WOR-1; order XYC2-FULL-46-14; family JAHJBW01; genus JAHJBW01. The sequence goes on from JAHJBW010000159.1 coordinate 183, forward strand.
ATTTCAAATGGCTTTTTAGATAGCATACCTCCTCCTACCCTGCCAGCCCCCGAAGAAAAATAAACACTTCTCATTAAAACAACCTCCTGAAAGCTAAGATGATCACGAGATTATATCAGCATGTAAGCGGGGAAATTTCACTTTTTTTCAACTCACCCCGAGTGTCAGCAGAATTTACGTACCCCTCTCTTAGAAAGAGAGGGGTGATTCAGCTTGCTGGATTTCTCCTTCTCTTCCTAAGAGAAGGGGGAGAAGTTTTTGGATAAAGGGGGATGAGTTAAAAACCTCACCCGAGGAATTTCTTGATGCTCGCTCCGATGTTATTGGGCGCCGACGAGGCCTTCGTAAAATTCGCGGTAGTTCTCTTTGTCTTTGCCGGCCCGCAGGGCGATGGCCGCGCGCGGATGCTCGTCAAGCATGCCGGTGATAGCGTAAGGTATGAAATAGCCCCATTCTATCTTGTTCAATAATGGTATGAATTCTTTTGAGATGACATCATAGATCGGGCGGATATCGAACTTTGGGTTCTTGAGAAAACCGAGCAGCAATTCGATCGGGCAATTGCCGGCTCCCCTGCCGATGCCGTAGATGGTGGCGTCAAGGTAGTTGGCGCCATGGATGATGGATTCGATGGTATTTGAAAAAGCCAGCTGCTGGTTGTTGTGGCCGTGGAAGCCGACCTCTTTGGTCTTGACATACTGCTTGGCCTTTTTTATCAGGAATTCCGTCGTCTCCTGGTATAACGAGCCAAAACTGTCAACGATATAGATAGCCTTGGCGCTGGTCTGCTCTTCAAGCTGGTGGAGAGCCTCGTTCAATTCGGTCTCAATGGCCTTGGAGATGGCCATGATGTTGCAGGTTACCTCATAGCCCTTTTCAGAGAAATTGTTCATCATGGCTATGGCCTTATCAACCTCTTTTACATAACAGGCAACCCTGACCATATCTACCGGGCTGTCCTTCTTTTGTTTGACGTCATCCATATCCACCCTGCCGATATCAACCATGACGGATATCTTTGCTTTTGACTCAATGCCGTCAATGACATTTTTGATATCGTCGTCATCGCAGAATTTCCATTTGCCGTATTCTTTGGGAGAAAAAAGCTTCCTGGAGTTCTTATAGCCCAACTCAATATAATCTACGCCGGAGGCGGAGAGCGCCTTATACACTTCACGAACAAGATGGTCTGAAAAATCGTGCTTGTTGATAAGCCCGCCGTCGCGGATGGTGCAGTCTAAAACCTTGATCTGTTCCCTGTACATAATACTAATTTTACCATATAATTAGTAATATGCCAAAAATAATCAATATCGCGATCATTGCGCACGTTGACCACGGGAAGACCACCCTGACCGACCACCTTTTGCGCCAGGGCGGCGCTTTTGCCGACCGTGAAGAGATAAAAGACCTGGTCATGGATTCAAACGAGCTCGAACGCGAACGCGGCATCACCATCTTTTCGAAGAACTGCTCGATACATTATAAAGACTACAAGATCAATATCGTTGACACCCCGGGCCACGCTGATTTCAGTTCAGAAGTGGAACGGGTCTTAAAAATGGTAGACAGCGTGCTTTTGCTGGTGGACGCGCAGGAAGGCCCCATGCCGCAGACCAAGTTCGTGCTCTCAAAATCGCTCAAGCAGGGACTGCGGCCGATCGTGGTCATCAACAAGATAGATAAAAAGGGACAGCGCGCCCATAAGGTGATGGACCAGGTGTTCGACCTTTTCGTCAAGCTGGACGCCACCGACGAACAGCTCGATTTCCCCGTCGTCTACACCATCTCCCGCGAAGGCATCGCCAAATACGACATGAAAGACAAGGGCAA
>JAHJBW010000160.1 GCA_018813405.1 Candidatus Margulisiibacteriota bacterium
CACCAGCATGATAAGTTCTGGCAAAAAGAACGGCACTGCGAATGTGATCTTGCCTGGCGGGAAGGTATTGAAGTCCAATATCGAAGTGGATTATGAGCCGGAGCAGATAACGATTTCCGGCAGGCAAATAAGATCATACAGGGCAAAGACGACCTTTGACCTGGGAATGCTTTCGATATTTTCTCCCACGCTCCAATTCTGGTTCATGGCAGATGCCCCATACTTCTTTTTGCGTTACATGGGGCCAGGTAGCAGCCCCGGGTCTTCGGACATAATCCAAGAAGTTGTCAATCTATAAAGCCAGGAGGTTGAATGAGATGAAAAGAGTTTTTGGGACCATGTTCTTTTTGCTTTTGTCCTTTATTGTTTCCCTGCAGGCAATGAGTACTGTTGATGGCCAGCTCTACCAGAACGAAGAACTTGGTTTTAAGGTCGTCTATCCGGAAGCCTGGACTGTTTTTGACGACAATCCCTCGGACGGCTTAGTCTGTTTCAGATCGCCGTTTTTACAGAAAGAACTTGATGCCGGAAAGATCAGAAGGATCGCCAATTTCGTCGTAAGGGTGCTTGATTCCCTGGAAGGTGTGGAAGATTATACAGACGGGATATCTATGGAAGCCTGGATAGACAGAGAGATAAGTGAACAGCGGTTTTCAAATAAAGAACCGATCGATATTGGCGAGAAGAAGGGATTCTCTGTTGAAGTAGGACCATTTTTTTCTGATGGATCAGAAGATAAAATAATCTGGGTTGAAAATGGCGACAAGATATACGAGATATCCATTCTGGATACAGGCAATGAAATTGCTTCTGTAGAAGAAGTAAGCCGATTTCTCAATTCATTTGGTTTTATGCGGCAGGATCATCCTTCAATCAATTAAAATACATAAATGGTATAATCTTTTATATGAAAGGACCCATCTATACCTCTGTAACAAAAATATGGGAAGACGACGAAGGTATAGCTCATACTGAATTCCTGCCTGGCGCAAGGGTCAACTGCGAAGCTGCCGAAGAGCATTTTGAAGCCTGCCGACAGCTGACGGGCAACGAGAAAAAGCCGGTAATGGTCGACCTCAAGAACCTGGTCTATGCTGACCGGGGCGCAAGACAGTGTTTTTCCAGTGACGCTTCCACCAGTATTACCAAAGCCTCGGCTGTGATAGTTGATTCTGCCATTGGCCAGGTGGTTGGCAGTTTTTTTATGGGGCTTAACAGACCTCCGGTGCCGATCAAACTATTCACTTCCAGGGAAGAAGCCATGAAGTGGCTAAGGGAGTTTAAGAAATAAATAATGGCAAAGAAACCTTTTGAAGACATTAGAATGATAGAAATACTGGATGTGGTCCAACAGCTGGCAATGGGCAATTTTACCGCCAGGGCCCATGTTTCCGGCAAGAACGATGACATCGACGCCATAATTGCCGGCTTGAACATGCTGGCTGAAGAACTGGAAGCGAGGAAAACGGAGATCAAAGAATCCTAGTTCACTCCGTCCATGGGCGTGAAGTTATTGTCCATCTCAGAAAGCTGTAAAGTAAAACGTTCTGCGATCTTCTCCCAGTACTTTACAAAATTCCCGACCAGATTGTTCAGCTCGTATGCATCTTTAATATTTTTGGTCGAGTTAAGCATTTCAAAAAGAGTTGAAACCTCGCTCTTTGAAAGGGTGAGGGTAACGATCTTTCTTCTGGCCTCCAGCCTGAAATCTATTATGAAAGATCCGTCCCTGCCGCGCCTGAAATTTCTGCCCATAAGACTGGACATAACCTCGTTCAGGCATTTGTTGAGCCTGTGAAAATGGGCGGTGTTCTTGAGCTCCCTTTCCCAGACCGCTTTCTTAGTAGTAGTAACGGCCTCGAGCAATCCTTTAAGCTGTGCCGGGTCGTGTCCCAGGAACCAGCTGCGGTTGCGAAAGGCGTACTGTAATAGCTTTTGCTCGTTTTTGGCTGAAGCATCCTTTATCCCCAGAGTATGAGCAACATATTTTAAGGCGATCAAAAGTGCTGCCGCCTCCATTTCCGATTCTGTTTTGCCCGGATACTTTATGGCATCCTGATAAGCATGATAAAGTTCATGGACCAGGCTTTCTATGTCCGGTTTTTCCTGTCTTCCGCAAAGGGCCAGAGTGTTGCTGACGGAATAATAACTGGCCAGGTGATGGGGCGGACAGTTTTTCGGACGGACGATCCTGACCTTTCCCGATATTACCGCTTTGGCTACCAGATCTGGGAACTGCTTGTCGTGTTTTGCCAGGGGGAGGATCTTTTTCTTCTTTAGCTCTTGCAGCAGAGCCAAGGGTTTACTGCCAGAAATCTTTGATATCTTGTCGTCCATAATAACATATCTTGGAAATTTACCTGTAATTTCAGTATAATTGGCCCATGACTGAAATATGCGATAATTGCCCTTTCGGCTGGGCGGGACAAAAGAAACGATCATGAAGCGTTTTTTGATATTCCTGCTGTTTCTATTGCTGCTGGTTGGCCTGCTGGGCGCGGGGTCGTTTTTATTTGTTAACTACTATCTTGTCCCCAATGTGGCTGTGCCGCGGGTAGTAAGCTACCTTAACAGCTTGATGGGCAATGACCTGAAGCTTTCGGTGGGCGAGGTTACCTCAGAACCCTTCAGGATGCTGGTCCTCAGGGACATTCAACTGGAAGGTAAAGCCTACGAGGGCAAGACCCTTATCATAAAGGCCGATGAACTTAACATGGTCGTTGATCTTTGGGCTTTGCTTGACCGCAGGGTAAAAGTCAACAAGATACAGGTCGAGAACGCGGAGTTGAACATTATACGGGACAAGAAGGGCAAATGGAACATTGAGCCGCTGGCAATGTTGGCAAACGGCACGGGGGAATCTTATGTGCTTGTAAACCATATAGCTATCGAGAACAGCAGTGTTAACTTCCTGGACCGCTTTAACAAAAGGAATAAGCTGGACAGGCGCTTTGTGGATGTTGATCTCAGGCTCTGGGATAGTGAGGACAGCAAGATAGATATTAAGATATCAGGCGCCACCGATAAGAAACAAAAAGAGCATTTAAAGCTAGACCTTGATTATATGCAGGACGACCATTCCATAAAAGGGCGTGCCAGTATCGATACCAGCTATTTTAGACAGTACTGGGACTATTATCTTGATGACCTGCTAAGCCCCTGGAGGCTGGACACCAGCTCGGTAAGCGCTGATCTCGATTTTTCCTATGACAAGAACATCCTTAAAATAGACGGTGATTATTTGCTGGAGGATGCTTTCCTGCGATATGGGGATTGGGGTTTTAAGGGAAAGGCCAGGGTAAAACACAAGCAGACCGTTAATCTGGCCAGGACCTGGCAGAACAAACTGAACGTTGAACTTGAGACAGAAAGCCTGGCCCTGCTTATTGCCAATATCCCCGTTATTGCCGGCGCGAAAGGCAGCGCGCTCATAACCGAAAAGGAGATCGTCTTTAAGAAGATAATCGCCCAGAGCGACCCGGAGCAGAAAATAGATATGACCGGCAGGTATGTTTATTCTCCCGCGGAGCTTTTTTTGAAAGGCTCTTTGGGACAGATGGAGAACGATTTTCATTTGCTAATGCCGACCCCCAACTCGGCAAAGCTGGACTGGAAGGTCGACCTGAAGGACAAGTTCACCAAATTTAAGATATGGGGCGTGGTTGACGATATCAAGGACCTGGACGTGGACGCAAAGTTTTCCGGCAGTCTTGATTTTGATGAAATGGAGAAGGTCGACCTTACCGTTGAGCTTGCTTCAAGAGAGGTGTCTGTAAAAAAGAACCGGATAAAAGTTGACCTGGGCGAGGATGACCTTAGAGGAAGGGTCGAATTTGCCGGGGGCATAAGGGGAGAGCTGGACAAACCTTCGACCCTGAACGGCACGATCAATATGAAATTAAGCAACTTTGCTTTCCTTGCCATGAAGCCGACCTCTTTTGACCTGAATTTTGCCGGCAAGAGCGGTGTGTTTTGGGCAGAGATACCGCCTCTGGAGTTTTACAATGGCAGTTTGAACGGCCTTTTCATGTATCAGCTGTCAACCAAACGCTGGGGGGCAAAACTATACCTGCGCGATTTTGATCTTGAAAGTTTTGCCGTCGATTATCCCGAGCTTAAAGGCTGTAAAGGCCGCTTTACGCTCAATCTGGCCTGTGTTGGCGACGGCTTTTACGGCGAGACCATGAAGGGCGGCGGGTATTTTAAGTCCACCAACTGCGACCTGAGAAGCCTTCCTCTTTTTAAGGAGCTCGAAGAAGGGGTGAAGGACCAGTTCTCTCCAAGCTTTTCAGTGCCGGTATTTGAACAGATAGAGGGCAATTTCAATATCAAGGATGAAAAGGTCACTATCGAGAACGCTTCGTGCAAGGCATATAATATGCTTCTTGGGCTAAGCGGCGACTATTCTTTTGACCGCACCATAAACATTACCGCCTGGATGAAGTTGACGGGCGGAGACTGGCTGAAAACCCTCCGACAGATAGTACTGCCCATGACCATACCGTTCGATATTTTGGCCAATTCGATACAGGTCAACCTGTCCGGCAAAATACCTGATGTCAAACAAACTGTTGTGGTTAAGCCAATGTCGTGGATCAATGAACTGTTCTCCGAAACCCCTCCGGCGGACCCGGACAAATATTCATTGAAGGACCTGATCGGGAACTAATTATTGGGTTTGCTCTGGATTAAAGGGGATAGCGATCTTTTTGTCCTTGATCTTGACCACCATGGTAACAGGGTATTCAAGCTTAAACGCTACCAGATAGCTAATGAACCCGTCACGGGTCTCGCCAGGATAGATCGGCCTGAAAGCATAATAGCTGTCTATTATCCTGTTCAATCCTTTCACGAGTTCGCTTTGGGACTTTGGCTTTACCAGGCTGACGACGGTTGACAGGGCGGCCTCGATAGCCGGGTCCGGCACGCCCAGGCTGGTAGGGGCCTCTACCTTGCCCCTGAAGGCGACAATGTCTTCTCTCAATATTTTCATAATAGGCAAAAAATCCCTGCCGTCATAAAGATCGACGGAATACTGGTCGGCGCCGATGGTATTTTGGGTCTTGTTCTTTATGCTGAGGGATATAACGATAAATGTCTGGTACTGGAACATAGCTGTGGTTATCAGGTAATTTTTGTCTTCGTAGGTCACAAAAGGCTCATTCCCTTTATAGGTGGAGGTCATGAATTCGGGGTTAATGGTGGGCGCATAACGAACGACATTTACGGGAGTAGTACAGCCGGCAACCAGCAACAGTAGAAGGAGCAAGGGCAAATATCTTCGCATGCCACAATTATACTTGGCAAAAGCGGGCTGTCAATCAGTTTTCGGCGTAAGGGTTCCAACCGTTATCGTATCTGTGGAAGGGGAAAGAGTTCCATGCCATTATATAGGAGGCTGG